>DATDMO010000215.1:0-4243 GCA_036518755.1 Candidatus Acidiferrales bacterium
CTTGAAGGATTTGCTCGACCGCTACCGTGGCGATCTGCGCCTCGCCCTCGCCGCATACAATGCCGGTCCCCAGATGGTCGACCGTTATGGCGGCGTTCCCCCCTTTCCGGAAACACAAAACTACGTAAAGCAGATCACCTCGAACCTCGCTCTCCTCGCCGCCAAGTAACCGCTGGAGCGCAGCGAAATCTCAATCTAACTGGTGTCGGCTGCGGGTGCCTCGCCCAAAAAAGAGGCCAAGCCCCGGCCTTGAAGACCGGGGGCTTGGCCAAAACGGCGATAGCACCGGGTGGCGCCTGCCTTGGATGGAGAGTGCAACTGCGGTGTCAAGCCCTTGCCGCTGCGGCCTGCCTTCTCAGAAGAACTGGCTCTTCCAGTTCGGTGAGCGGTTCCAAGTCAGCTGCGAGCTCTGCTTCGCCCGCCCTGAATTCCGCAAGTTCGTTCAGTTCTTTTTCGGCTTCGAGCCAGTCGTCTACATCCCTTCCGTGCTCGCAACCGCGTTCCAAAAACAACTCGTACGCGCGCTGCTGAATCTGCATTTCGCTGGGTTTGGTTTCAGACATGACACTTAGCTCCTTCGGGAGGACTGATGCGACGCGAAGTTTGCTGCCGGCTGCCGGCGATGGGCCATCGGGTGTTGCTTGTATTTTTGCGCAATGGCGGCGTCTTTGCCTTATGCCCTTATCTCCCAGGGGTGGGGTGACCGCCTATTCGACACACCAGCCGGGTAAAACGCGATATGACTCGTTTCAAACAGGAAAGTTGGCACGCCGTACCCGACACAACAAGACGAGGACGGGACAAGATGCTTCAGACCGTCATTGGGATGGTTCCTACTGCGTAGCGGATCTTTCACCCAGGCGACGCATGCGTTCCTGAAGCTTTTTGCGCAGCGGCGCCGGGGCGTTCGGATTGAAGGCGACCAGATACCACAAGGGCTGCGAACGGTCGCGGCTCAGCCGAGAAAGCGTGGCTGCGTCGCTATTCGGGTGGCGTGCGATGTTTTCGCGGATCGCCGAATACGGATGGTGCGAAAGACGGCCCAGGGTCTTCGCGCCCACTTTTGGATGCTCGCTGATCAAGCGAAGCAGATAGTAATCCTCCCGCGGCGCCTGGCGCGAGAGTTGTTCGAGCGCTTCCGGCTTCACTTCGGCGCTCAGCACTACGCCAACTTTTTCATCCCATCCCGCGTTGATTCGATTCAACTCTTGTGTGCGCGCGTGAATCAGTTGTTCGATTACGCGCCGCTCCTGATCGAGGCGCGAAGTTGGCAGGGCGCTGCGCTCCACGGAGTCGAGCACTCGCAGCAAATGTTGCCTCTCGCCGAAAACGATTTGTGATGTGCGCACGGATTTTCCCTTGCTCGGATTCTTCACCAAGTCGGAACGTCTCATTTCTGAATACCCCCGCAAATTTCATGGATCGTCGCGACGGCGGCGCTCAACCAGGGAAAACCGACCTTCACGCTGCGCCGGACCGGGGATGCAAAATCTCGCGGCATCTCACGTCGCGTAAGGTAAGTATAGCGGAAAGTAGCATGTTTGCCCTCGCCAACCGTGTCCCCACCCAAGGAAGACACCCAGTCAGCGTGCCAGCTATGGACGACCGCGGCGATTATCCAGCCCCCTCGTACAACAGTAAAGCAGAGTTGGCCGTCGAGTTACGTAGCTCGCAATAGATGGTCCTAGAACTACGTCTGCCGCGACAATTTCCACCAATTGCGGCGGGCTAGTCGGTTATTTCGCCTCGCTCGGGTCCGAATGCGGTATATCGTTCACAGCCACCCGGCGCAGAAACTTCCAATGGCCGTCCTCCCGGATAAGCTTATCGTCGTAGTGGCCTCCATAGAGGATCGAGGGTTTCTTATCGGCGCCGGTCACTGTAAACGACCAGCGCGACCACGCCGTGGCCCTATCGCCTTTCACATCAATCATGAAATTGGTGAGCAGGTGGTATGTGGAGCCCGGTATCCCCTTGGCCGTCGCGCCCAGGTTCTTCTCCATTAGGGCTTGGATGGCTGCGGGGCCCTTGGCAGAACCGAAGCCCCCAACCCATTCCCCGTTCTTGGCAAATAACTGCGAGTAGCCCGCCAGATCGTGCGCGTCGAGCAAGCGCCCGTAGCTCGTCAGCAGATCGCGTATCTCCTGGGTGTCCTCGAGCCGCTGGATTCGTGCTTCGAGCGAGCGCGCTTTCGGCCCTCCCGTTTGCGCGATCGCAGCCGCCGGTAGTAGCAAGCTGACGGCAATAAGCAGCGATGCGACACGGACACCAGAGAAGAAGTCAGGAATCTGCGAGCTCTTCATTTCTGCATTGCCTTTCCTGCGGAATGTGCGGAGCGCGGTAAAAGATATCATCCGGATTGGCCGGCTTCAACGTGTCCGCAAGTGCCGCCTGCTCACACCAAGAAAGGATTACGCTCTCGCTCGAAACCGATCGTAGTCACATCGCCGTGTCCTGGGTAGACAATCATATCCTCCGGCAGCACCAGCAGCTTTTCTCGGATGGAGCTGATGATTTGGGGAAAGGATCCGCCGGGCAGATCGGTGCGGCCAATGCTGCCATGGAATAAAGTGTCGCCCGCAAGAAGGCGTCGCGCGCTTCGCGCATCGTGTGCGACATCGCTCTCCCCAGCAGCCGTGATGCCGGGTTCGACCACCAGGCTGATGCTTCCCGGCGTATGACCAGGCGTGTGCAACACTCGCGCCGCGAAGCCGCCCCAGCGCACCGTGTCTCCCTCCGTCACAAAATCTTGAATGCGCATCATCGCCGGCGTGGGAACTCCAAGCCACTCCGCCTGCATTTCCAGGTTCGCGTAAAGCGGAAGATCGGCTTCGTGAATCATCACCGGTGCGCCGGTCGCCTTGTGAAGCGTGGCCAGCCCGCCAACATGGTCGATGTGCGTATGTGTGCTGACAATCGCGCGAACCTTCAGCCCGTGGCGCTGCACGACCTTCAGGATGCGCTCCACTTCGTCGCCGGGATCAACCACGATGGCGTCGCGCGTCGCCGCATCACCCAGAATCGAGCAGTTGCATTGCAACAGCCCAACGGGCAGCACCTCGTGAATTAAATTTCCAGCCATCTATAAAGCAGTATACCAAGCGGAGTAAGCAGTCTGGATGTAACGCTTATGAGAGCGGCTGTTGATCAGGAGGCAAAGCGGCGGCTACAAGTGATTCGATTCGCTGAATGAGTTCGGGGCGATTCTCCAGCGTGTATTCGGACGCATTCACGGCTGGACCGAATGTGACCTGAGCCTCGCCCGGCGTAATGATCCAGCTTCCCTTTTGCAGCAATCTCTGCGTGCCGGCGATGGATACCGGCACGATCGGCGCACCCGCTTCGATCGCCATCGTAAACCCACCCTTTTTGAACGGGCGCAACCGTCCATCCGGGCTGCGCGTACCTTCGGCGAAAATCGCGTGGGACAACCCTTCTTTCAGCATCTCCGCGGCCGCTGAGATGCTTTTGCCGGAACTTTCCCGGTCGCCCCGATCCACGGGGGTAAATTGCGCCCGCATCATCGCCGTGGAGAAAATCGGAATCCGAAATAGCTCTCGCTTCACGAGAATCCCCACCCGCTGCGGGATCGCGGGAATGAATACCAGAGGATCCACATTGGACGCATGGTTGGCGATGAAAACGCAAGGTTGAGCAGGAATATTTTCGAGGCCCACCGCCCGCACGCGAATGCCAGCGAGCCGGTTCCCCAAGCGCACCGCTTTCATCGCGGTCGTCCACATGAAGTCTGGATTCCCGGTCAGAATGGTCCAAAGCACAAGCCACGGTAGAGCCAGAATGACGGCAAAAGAAAAGAAGAAAGCGAGTAAGAGCGTGCGGATCATGCGACTGACGATCCCTGTGCAACGCCCATGTCAATCGGTCATGCCGCGGAGCAAACCTTCGCGTATGCGGCGCTGCCTCTCGGTCGGATGCGCGTCTTCGGAAATCGAGAAATGCTCGCCGGGCTGTCCGCTCTGCTCCCCCGGCTCGGCGTCATTCGCCTTCAGTTCCAGCCCTGCTACCGCTAGAAAGTCGTTGTAGGGTATCTCGGCAGTCCCTGAGACATAGCGGCTGAAAAAATCCTCGAAGCTTTTGCCGGCAACTTCTTCGACCGCCGCGCGAACCCCGTTGCTGTCGTCGTAAAACTTGCCTTTCTTGGCATACTCCTCGTTCATGCGCCGGAGCACATCGTCGAGTGACTTCCGATTGTCGGTGGCATCGCGAATGGCCAAATCCAGCA
>DATDMO010000216.1:0-24560 GCA_036518755.1 Candidatus Acidiferrales bacterium
AAGTCCTCCGAGGAAGCGGCGAATGACGTGATCGAAATTGTCCGCACGTACCTTAAATAACCGCCAGACGAATGCGCGATGCTCAGTCGGCCGCTGAGGAGTCTGCCCCCGGTCCCCTGACGCTCTTCCCGCACTCGCGCACTTCGCGTTACTGGATCTCCGGACAGGCCAACATCATCCTCCAGTGGCATGGTTCGTTCCCTGCGAAGTACAACGGCCCAAACAGCCTGCGTTCGAAGCCTGAAAACGCAACTTCGAAAGTCTACACGCTGTATCTCGGCTACGAACTCACGCCGACGACGGAAGTCTTTCTGGACATCGAAAGCGCTGGCGGCCACGGCCTCAGCAACTCGCTCGGCCTGGCTGGGATTGCGAATCTTGACGTGGTGCGCAACACGACCCTCAGCCAAGATCCGTATGTCGCTCGGCTGATGCTGCGCCAAATCGTTTCGCTAACGGATGAGCGCATTGAATCCGATCGCGACGAACTGCATCTCGCTACCTCTATTCCAGCTCGCCGGATCGAGTTCCGCATCGGAAAATTCGGCATGGCTGACTTCCTCGACCTCAATACCTGGGGCTCGGATTCGCACTTGCAATTCCTCAATTGGACAGCGGACAACAATGGCGCCTACGACTACGCTGCCAATACTCGCGGCTATACCGACGGCGTCCTCATCGAGTACGACGATCATTGGTGGACCTTGCGGTTCGCCGAGGCTTTAATGCCCAAAGTGGCCAACGGCATCCATCTCGATGCTGACATCGCTCGCTCGCGCGCCGAAAACCTCGAGTTCGAGGCTCGTGGAAAGCTGATCGCGCATCGCGCTGGCACCTTGCGCCTCCTCAGTTATCTCAATCACGCCAACATGGGCAATTATCGCGAGGCAATCGACGATTACTTTGCCGGCCCACAGACTTCCCCGCCCGACATCATTTCAACGCGCCGCCAGGGCCGCCACAAATACGGCCTCGGCCTGAACTTCGAGCAGGAAATCACTTCGCAGCTTGGACTCTTCGGCCGTCTCGGCTGGAGCGACGGGCATAACGAATCCTTCGCCTATACGGAAGACGACCGCACTCTGGAACTCGGCGCGTTCGCCACTGGTGATTCATGGCATCGCCACAATGACCGCGCTGGCGCAGCCTTCGTCGCCAATGGAATCGCCGCCGCTCATCAGCAGTATCTCGCGCTCGGCGGCCTCGGATTCCTGCTCGGCGACGGAGGACTCACTTACGGTCCGGAGAAAATCTTCGAAGGCTTCTACACCGCGCACCTCTGGCGCGGCTTCTTCGCCTCGTTCGACCTGCAACATATCAATAATCCTGGCTATAACCAGAATCGCGGTCCGGTCACGGTTCCCGGCCTCCGCTTCCACGTGGACTTCTGACCGGCTGACGTCCTGAAACCTTCACGGGTTCCGTGGAGGTGCCTTTGCACCCGATGCGGGTGGCGGAGCCGCCGGCGGTGGGAAAAGTGGCTGCTTCAGAATATCGAGCACTTCGGGAGGAAGCTTGTCGGCCTGCGCCACCATCGCTGCTGTCTGCCACATCTGATCGTCACTCAGCACCGCTTTGAAGCTGGGCATCGCCGTCATGCGAATGCCGTTCTTGATCTTCCAATACGTCTCGCCCACGGGATCGTCCGTCACATATCCGTCAGGCATCAATAGGTGCGGTGGTGACGGGTACATTTCCGGCTCCGGGTTCGCATCCTTTTCGAGCATACCGTGGCAGCCGCAACCTCTCCGGTAGGTTTGTGCTCCGGCCATCAAGTCGGCGGTCGTGAAGGTAGCCAGGTTCCGCTTGGGCGCGTCGCGATTAATTCGCGCGTGAAGGGCCACTCCCGCAATCAACCGCTCGAAGGGAAACGGATGATCGGAGACGGCCGCTGGCGCTAGGCCCGTCAAAAGGTATACGGCGCCGAGCACTGGAATGATAATCAGCCCAACTATAACTCCTCCCCAGAATCTTCCCATTGCGCCTGCCTCCTTCCATACCCTCGCCAGGTTTCTGGCACCCGCCGAGACCTGCAGAACAGTCTACGCTTCCACATCACTTTTTTGATGAAATCCATCGCACCAGAGCGGCGAGCAATCTGAGAAAACCTCAGGGTATACGTTTAATCTTAGCGGGAAAATTCTCTCACTGTTTCATTTTGATGTCGACGCGCCGACCGAAAAACAATTTCTCCTTCTTGCCTCGCGGAGGTTTTTTGCAAAGTGCTAACCGCACGGAATCGCAAATGCAATCTCCAGAAAATTGATTCTTCGCTAACGCTCTTGAATTCAGTCCGATCGTCCGCGGAAATCGAACGCGTATTACGAAATCTCGATCGATACGCCTGTTGACATACGAGGTCCTGATCGATACGATTCGCGGGGAGAATTTCCTAAAATGGAAAAAGCCTCCGTCAAGGTCTCGCCCAAATTCCAGGTCGTCATCCCAAAGCTGATTCGCGAAGAGCTCAAAATCGAGCCAGGACAGGAACTCATGATGTACGCCCTCGATGGCTCGCTGCGCCTCGTGCCTCATCGCTCCGTCAAAGAACTCAAAGGCATCGCCAAGGGCATGCGCTGGAAAGAAGAATACCGTGAGCACTCGGAGCGGTTCTGAGCTTTACCTCGTGGATTCCTCAGGTTGGCTTGAATATCTCACCGATGATTCGAAGGCGGCCTTCTTCGGAAATTACTTAGAGGGCGACGCAACCGTTCTCGTTCCTACGGTAGTGATCTTCGAAGTGTACAAACATCTCTCCAAGCACCGCGGCAAGTCCGTCGCAGACCGCTTCGCATCGCAAGCGCTTGTGCGCAAGGTAGTTCCACTCGATGAGACCATCGCGCTCGCAGCCGCCAACGTCAGCCTGGAACACCGCCTCTCTGGAGCCGACGCCGTCGTCTACGCTACCGCCCGCGTCTGCCAGGCGCAGCTCGTCACCGCCAACACCCGCTTCCGCGGTCTCCCCGCCGTCATCATCCCGTGAGCGCGGCCCGGCGGCCACAAGCGCGTAACTGTTTGGGCGGGAATCTAACTCAGCGCTTTCTTCAGCCGCTTCGTGGTTTTCACGAGCTGCCGCTTCAACGCGTCAATCTGCTTCGAAATATCCTCAAGTTCGCTCTTGGCCAGCACTCCGGCCCTGGCCACCTTGTGTGCCGTGCGATCCGCCTTCCCCATTGCGGCCCCAATTTTCATCGCCGTCTTCGTGAGCCTGTTGCTTTTGGCCATTTTTCCTTTCCTCCCTTCACCCTCACCCAGAGTATCGCACGCGCCGCCAAGAAATTCTTTACTTATACCGTCTGAGGTATAACCTCGTCGATTCTCGGCTAACCGGATCACCAGCCGGCTTGGGAACAAGCTGCCTCGGAGGAGATCGCACATGGATCTGCAATTGTCAGGCAAGCTCGCGCTCGTCACCGGCGCTTCCAAAGGCATTGGCCGCGCAATAGCCAACGCTTTGGCGGAAGAAGGCTGCAACCTCGCACTGGTCTCCCGCGACCTCACGGCTCTTAACAAAGTGGCGGAGGCAATAAGCCATCGATTCCCGATTTCGGTGCGTGCTCTCTCCGCTGACCTTTCGAAACAGGATGCGATCGAGCACGTGGCCGCGCAATTTGGCGAACTGGACATCCTCGTCAACAACGCCGGTGCCATTCCGCCGGGTAATCTGCTCGCGATCGACAATGCCGCTTGGCGTGCAGCATGGGATCTGAAAGTCTTTGGTTATATAAGTATGTGCCGCGCGATGTATCCGAGTTTGAAAAAACGGAAGGGCGTCATCATCAACATCATCGGCGCCGCTGGCGAACGTCTCGATCCCAGCTACATTGCTGGTAGCACCGGAAATGCAGCGCTCATGGCGTTTACAAAGTCTCTCGCCAAAGGAGCCGCAAAAGACGGCATCCGCGTCGTCGGCATCAATCCCGGCCCGGTGGCAACCGATCGTCTGCAGACGATGATGCGCGGCCGCGCCAAAGCCCAATTCGGCGATGAGTCACGCTGGCAGGAATTCCTAAGCACCATGTCCTTCGGTCGCGCAGCCACCCCGGAGGAAATCGCCAGCGCCGTAGCCTTCCTCGCCTCGCCGCGCTCCGGCTACACCACAGGCACCATCCTCACCATCGACGGTGCCCCCAGCTGATTATCGTCGTCATTCTGAGCGAAGCGTCCCGCGTTTTCGTCTTCGCGCGAAGCGCCGGGACGCGCAGTCGGAGAACCTCTCTTGGATGTAGCAACTTGCTCCTCGCGGGCCAGCGTCACATCACACCCACCGCAGATTCTTTACACCAACAAGCGGATGAAATCGCTTGACAAATCATGCTACGGTTAACGCCGGTTGCGAGCCATGCTCGTGCCCGGGATTTTTGCGCAAAGTGAAAGGCAAATGGAAGCGAAGATTAAAGACGACCGAAGAAGGCAAGAACCAGCGCAAGTAAGAGGGCTTCGCGGCTGTTGCCGCAGCAGAAACGATTCTCGGAATCGCAAGAAAGCTAATCGCCAAAGTTGGCGAGAAGGAGTCGACCTAAGTCTCTGAAAATAAAGGCCGAGGGTAAATCTAATCGCCAAAAACCCGAGGGGCCGATTTCCCCGGCCAAGAACGGACCATGGACAACATTCAAATCACGCTGCCGGATGGAGCGACGCGCGAGGTGCCGCAAGGCACCACCGCCGCGCAAATCGCCGGCCAAATCTCGCCTCGCCTGGCGAAAGAAGCTCTGGTCGCGCGCGTCAATGGCGACCTGATTGACCTCTCGCGGCCGCTGGAACGCGATGCGAAATTGTCCATCCTTACCGCCAAGGATCCGGACGCGGTCCAGGTCTTTCGCCACTCAGCCGCGCATCTGCTCGCAGCCGCCGTTCTCGAACTCTACCCCGACGTAAAACTCGGCGTCGGCCCGCCGATTGACACCGGCTTCTTTTACGAATTTGTGCGCGAGCAGCCATTCACTCCCGAAGACCTCGCAAAAATCGAGGCCAAGATGCACGAGCTGGCCGCGAAAGACGTTCCCAACGAGCGCAAAATGATTCCTAAGCCCGAGGCGCTCGATCTCTATCGCAAATCGAATCAGGAATTTAAATGCGAATTGGTCGAAGAAAAAGCCGTTGAACCGATGGTTTCCTTTTATACAACCGGAAAATTTATCGACTTCTGCCGCGGCCCTCACATCCCTTCCACCGGGCGCATAAAAGCTTTCAAATTGATGAATGTTGCCGGCGCTTACTGGAAGGGCGACGAGAAGAATCCGCAGATGCAGCGGATTTACGGGGCGTGCTTCGTCGAACAGAAAGAACTCGACGAATACTTGCACAAGCTCGAGGAAGCCAAGCGCCGCGACCATCGCAAACTCGGCCAGGAACTCGATCTCTTCAGCATTCAGGACGAAGCCGGCCCTGGCCTGATTTTCTGGCATCCCAAGGGCGCGATCGTTCGCGCCCAAATGGAAGAGTGGCTGCGCGCGGAGCTGACCCGGCGCGGCTACGATCTAGTCTACACGCCTCACATCATGCGCCTCGATCTCTGGAAGACCAGCGGCCACGCCGATTTCTATCGCGAAAATATGTTCGGCCCGGTGGAAGTGGAAAAAGCCGATTACCAACTCAAGCCCATGAATTGCCCTGGCCACATTTTGATTTTCAAGTCCCACCTGAGAAGTTATCGCGAACTTCCCGTGCGGCTCGCTGAGCTTGGCACCGTCTATCGCTATGAGCGTTCGGGAGTCCTTCACGGTCTGCTGCGCGTCCGCGGCTTCACCCAAGATGACGCGCACATCTTCTGCATGCCCGAGCAGATCGAAAAGGAAATTCAAGATTGCATCGAGTTCGCATGGGAAGTGCTGCGCGTTTTCGGTTTTGACCACTATGAAGTGGATCTCTCGGGCGGCGATTCCTCGCATCCCGAGGTTTACGTTGGGAGTCCAGAAGATTGGAAGCGCGCCGAAGACGCGCTCACGAATACGCTGAAGCGAATGAGCGTGCCGTACAAATATATTCCGGGCGAGGCGGCGTTCTACGGCCCAAAAATCGATGTAAAGCTCGTGGACGCGATTGGCCGGTCCTGGCAACTCACCACGGTGCAATTTGACTTCAATCTGCCGCGGCGCTTCCAGCTTGAATATGTAGGCGAAGACGGCGGGCGCCACCAACCGCTGATGGTTCATCGCGCCCTCTTTGGCTCCATAGAACGCTTTTTCGGTGTGCTGATCGAACACTATGCTGGCGCGTTCCCGGTGTGGCTCGCACCGATGCAAGCGTCCGTGCTTCCCGTCAGCGGAAAATTCGAGGAATATGCCAAAAAGGTTACGCAGCAGATCAAGGACGCGGGCTTCCGCGTTCATCTCGATGACCGCAACGAAAAGCTGCAAGCCAAAATCCGCGATGCGCAGCTTCAGAAGGTTCCCTACATGCTGATCATTGGTGGAAAAGAAGCCGAGGCCGGCACCGTGTCGGTGAGGCATCGCGCCAAAGGCGACTTGGGTCCGCGCCCGCTCGATCAGTTCATCGCTGACTTGCGGCAGGAGGTGGATTCGCGCGCCGTGCAGTAGCGCAAGACAATTTACATGAGTGATAAATCTATATGAATGTCAGCCCGAGCGCAGCCAGGGATCTGCTTTTGTGTGTCGCGGTCCTATTCCTCGGCGTCGCGCTAAGTTCTGCTGCCGCTTCTCAGCCGCAGCAGCCCGATTCCGACTGGATGGGCAAAGCTTTCGCGGCAGCGTTTGACGATTTTTTCCCGATACAACATGGCGAAGGAGACTTCATCGCGGTTCGCGCCCATCGCGACGGCACGAATGATTTGCCGGAATTTTCGATTGTGCTCGATGACACGCAGGGCGCTCTCACGATTCACGCGATCCTGCGCGAGGCGCAAGGCTCTTCGCTCTATCAGCAGCTAGAGGCCTTGCATGCCAGGGAGCCGTCGAAATCCTATGCAGAGCTGAAGCCTGAACTGAAAATTCGAACCTGGAATCTCAACGCCGGTCAGTGTCCGGCCATCGCGGCCCAACTCAAAGCCTTCAACAACATACAATTCGTCCGGCCGCGCGACGACGATCCCATCGCCGAGCATCCCATTCTTTATCAGTTTCACGAATCGGTTGACGGCGGCGATTCGGAGGTGACGGAGTTTGTGGAAACGCGCGCGTTTCCACAATGGGCCAATGAAACGCACCACGCCTTGGATGCTTGCGCCGCATCGGCGCCTGGAAAATGACTATGGACGCGAAATCCGCAGCGCGAAGACATTTCGAATCCGCCCAGGACGGGCTGATCGCCCTCAGCCATCGCATCCACGCGCATCCCGAGCTGGCGTTTGAGGAAGAGTATGCCTCTTCCTGGCTCTGTGAATCGCTGGCCGACGCAGGCTTCGCCGTGGAAAAGGGAATTTGCGATCTTCCCACGGCGTTTCGCGCTCGCGCAGGATCGGGTCCTTTGCACGTAGGGATCTGCGCCGAATACGATTGCCTGCCGGGAATCGGCCACGCTTGCGGCCACAACATTATCGCCGCCTCGGCGGTTGGCGCGGCGCTGGCCGCGGCCAAAGTGGCCGACGAGGTGGGGCTCACCGTGAGTGTGATCGGCACGCCGGCGGAAGAAGTGGGCAACGCCGGCGGAAAAATTCTGCTGCTCGAGCGCGGCGCGTTTGAGGGCCTTCACGCCGCTATGATGGTGCACCCCGCGCCATTTGACATGCTCCGCGCAAAAATTATCGCCGCTTCCATGTTTGAGGTTCATTGCACCGGCAAGGAGTCGCACGCCTCGGCTTTTCCGGAACTGGGCGTGAACGCCGCGGATGCGTTGACCATCGCGCAAACCGCGTTGGGCCTGCTGCGGCAGCATATCCGGTCCACGGATCGAATCCACGGGATTGTCACCAACGGCGGAGCCGCTCCAAATGTGGTTCCCGCGCACACTTCGGCCAAGTACATCGTTCGCTCCGAGAGCCTGGAGCAACTTGCGGAGTTGCGGCCTAAGGTCTACCGCTGCTTTGAGGCCGGAGGCCTCGCCACCGGCGCGAAGGTCGAGATCACGGGCGGCGACAAGCCTTACGCCGAGATGCTGCACGACGAATCAATGGCGGCCTTTTACCGCAAGAATTCGGAAGCGTTGGGGCGGCCATTCCCCGACCTTGGCGAGTGGGAAACGCGCCCCACCGGTTCGACCGACATGGGCAACGTTTCGCTGGCGGTGCCATCCATCCATCCCATGATCGGCATCAATTCCTTACCGGCTGTCAACCATCAACCCGAATTCACTGCGCACTGCATCACCGCTGACGCGGACAAGGCGCTCGAGGATGGAGCCCTGGCCATGGCGTGGACTTGTATTGACTTAGCAGCCAACCGCGAAGCCCGGGAGAGATTGATGGCGAAGCCGGCTCAAATCGGTGATGAACCTTATTGAGAACGGCGCGCGGAGGCATGCTATACTTTTTGCCCTGTCGCTCTGGCGGGGTGTTCAGAGGCGGCAGTAAATCGGGCGGCCGGTTAATCGGGTCGTTCGGGAGGTGGGTTTATCGCTGAGCGTAGTGGAAGTCCCGGCCTTCGGGTCAATGAGCGCATCCGCGCTCGTGAAGTACGCGTAGTGGATGATACAGGGAACCAGCTGGGTGTGATGACCCTGTTCGACGCGATGAAAGCGGCGCGCGAGGCGGGTCTCGACCTTGTGGAAATTTCTCCCAGCGCCGTTCCGCCTGTCTGCAAGCTCGTGGACTACGGAAAGTTTCTTTACGAGCAAAGCAAGAAGGCACACGAAGCAAAGAAGCACCAAAAAAGCTCGCACATCAAAGAAGTGAAGTTTCGGCCCGCGACCGCGGAGCACGATTATCAGGTCCGCAAGAACCAGATCATCCGGTTTCTCGGCGAGGGGCACAAAGTGAAGGCGATGATTTTTCATCGCGGGCGCGAAATGGCCCACCAGAGCGTGGGCCGCGCCAAGATGGAACGGTTGCTTAAAGACATCAACGATCACGCTCTCGTGGAATTCGGGCCGCGGATGGAAGCGAATATCCTGCTGGCGCTGTTGGCGCCCAAAAAAGGCGCACCCGCGCCGCAGCAGTCTCGTTCCGCGCAATCGAGCGCGGGCGGCCAAGCTTGAGAACGCGGAAGAGGAAATTGTGAAGAAGAATAAAAAGACGAAATTGAAGACCCACCGTGGCGCGGCCAAGCGCTTCAAGATTACGTCGACCGGAAAAGTGCTGCGGTGGCATTCAGGAAAGCGCCACTTGCTGGGCACGAAGAAGCCGCGGCGGCAGCGGAAGCTGCTGAACAAGGTCGAGGTGAATCGCGCGGACGTGCACAACGTGCGGCTCGCGCTTCCCTACGGAATCAAGTAACACGGAGTTTGTTTTCGCGAGCCAGGCAGAGCGTTACCCGCCGCGGCGGGCCTGCCGGCCGGTTGCCCCGAGCGATAAACGAAGGGCGATGAGCCAGAAGCAAGGGCTCCTTTGCTCTCGCGTCAAAGGTATTTCAAGTCGCGTGAGCCCAACGAACACGCCGCGGAGATAAGTGCAGTGACAGGCTGCACCCGTCCGCTGTTGGGGCGCGGTGGGTCGCTGCTTTCCTTCTCCGCGCAAACCAGAAATTTTTCGGCAATCACTACAGGGAGAATCGGACCATGGCTCGAGTCAAACGAGGCACGAAACGCCGCGCGCGGCGAAAGAAGCTGCTGAAGCATGCGAAGGGATTTTTCCTCACCAAGGGGAAGCTGTTCCGCTCGGCAAAGGAGGCGGTGAACCGTTCGCTGCGGTACACGTACCGCGACCGGCGAACACGGAAGCGCGATTACCGCACGCTATGGATCCAGCGCATTGGCGCGGCGGCGCGAGCGAATGGCACCACGTACAGCCAGTTGATTCACGGCCTGAAGGCGGGCGGGATCGATCTGGACCGGAAGATTCTGGCGGACATGGCGGTGCGCGACGCCGAAGGATTCTCGGCGCTGGTCGCATCGGCGAAGCAGCACATGAAAACGGCACCCGCACCGCCCGCGGCCTAAATGACGTACAGGCGAGAGCGCCTGTGCCATGCAAAACTGTGCCTGATATTCCAATCATCGAGAAGACATTCACCGAGCTAGGCGACTCTACGCCTGAAAGGGTTGTCGCGCGTTTCGCCGAACTACGGCAGCGGTTTGACCACCAGGTCGCAGAGCACAGCGGCGGAAAAGATCCTGAGGAATGGCGGATTTTTCTTCTGAGATGGACTGGAAGAAAGTCCGGAGTGCTCACCCGGATAGGTGACAATTGGCTGAAAGCTGCGCCGAAAGAGCTGAAGCCGATCGTTGGTCAAGAGCTGAACAAGTTCAAAGCGCACGTGGAAGGCGCACTCGAAGAGAAGCGGCGCGAGATCGAGGCTGCCGCCGACGAGGGGGCGACAGCACGTGACCAAATTGACCTTTCGCTGCCGGGCGTGGACCGCCCGATCGGCACGCGGCACATCATCCGGCAGACCTACGAAGAGTTGGAGCGCATTTTTCTCTCCATCGGGTTCAGCGTGGTGGAGGGACCGGAGATCGAGACACCTTACTACAATTTCGAGGCGCTGAATATTCCCGAGCACCACCCCGCGCGCGACAACATGGACACGTTTTACATCGAAGGGACGCGCGGCGAGCACCTGCTGCGGACGCACACGTCACCGATGCAAATTCGCACCATGGAGAAGCAGCCACCGCCGGTGCGCATCATTGTCCCCGGAAAAGTGTATCGCCGGGATAATCCGGATTCGACGCACGGCTACATGTTCCATCAGATCGAAGGGCTGGCCGTCGATACCGACATCACGTTTTGCGATTTCAAAGGCACGGTGGAATATTTCGTGCGGGAATTTCTGGGGCCGAAGGCGAAGACGCGCCTGCGTCCGAGTTATTTTCCGTTCACCGAGCCTTCAGCGGAAGTTGATGCAACGTGCCACGTTTGCGGCGGGAGCGGCTGCCGCGTTTGCAAATTTTCGGGGTGGATCGAGCTCTTTGGCGCGGGGATGGTGAACCCAGCGGTCTACGGATTCGTGAAATACGATGCCGAGAAGCTTTCGGGCTTCGCGTTTGGGATGGGCGTAGATCGGCTGGCGATGATGAAGTACGGCATCACGGAGTTGCCGCTGCTGTTTCAGAATGATGTGCGATTCCTGCGGCAGTTTCCGTGATGAGGCGACACCGCCGAGTGTCTCTTTAGACGCGGGAATAGTTGGAAATCGAAGAGAGATTCTTCGACTTCGCGCGCCGGCCAGTCGTCGCAAACTGCGCGACGACTGGCAAGACAGGGCGGCGCACTTCAGAATGACGGCTCGTGGCTAGGGACGTGGCAGATCAGGTCGTGTGACGGATATGAGTTTGGGGATGGGTTCAACGCAGCGGTTTTCGAATCGCGTGGAGGATTATGTCCGGTATCGACCGGGGTACCCGAGCGCGATCCTGGCGGTGCTGCGCGACGAATGCGGGCTTACTCCGGAATCTGTGGTGGTCGATGTCGGATCCGGCACGGGCTTGCTGACCCAGCTCTTTCTCGAAAACGGGAACGTGGTCTATGGAGTCGAGCCAAACGCGGCGATGCGAGAGGCGGGCGAGCAATTCCTGGAGAAATATCGATACTTCTCGAGCGTGGCCGCAACGGCCGAAGCTACCACTCTGCCGGACGCGAGCGCCGACTTCGTGGTTGCCGGGCAGGCGTTCCATTGGTTCGATCGGGCGGCGGCGCGCCGCGAGTTCGTTCGTATCCTGAAACCCGGTGGGTGGGTCGCGCTGCTGTGGAATGAGCGAGACGTCGACGCAACGCCGTTTATGTTCGAATACGAGCTTTTGCTGAGGTGCTACGGTACAGATTACACGACGGTCCAGCATACCTACTCGGAGCAAGCGGGACTCGACAAATTCTACGCGCCGTCGCCAATACGAACACGTGAGTTCGAGAATAGACAGCATGTGGATTTCGAAGGCCTGAAGGGCCGGTTGATGAGCGCATCTTACGCGCCGGCGTTGGGCGATCCGAAGCACGAGCCGATGATCACCGATCTGGGCGGTTTGTTCGCCAAACATCAGATAGAAGGGCGCGTGACAATTCTCTACCGCACCCGAATTTACTGGGGACATCTTGGCCTACGCGTGAACGCGGAATGAAGGTTATTTACAACTGGCTGAAAGAATTTGTGGAAATGACGGCGCCGGCGGCGGAGCTGCGGTCGCGGCTATCGCTTGCGGGCATCGCCATTGATTCGGTTGAAGAGACGCCGGCAGGGCCGGTGCTGGATGCGGAGATTACGGCGAACCGTCCCGACTGCCTGGGCCACTACGGCGTCGCGCGCGAGGCGGCGGCGATTTACCGAGTGCCCGTGAAACCGCTGCAGCCGAAGGTGAAGGAATCCAGCGAGAAAGCCGCCGACGCGACGCGGGTGGACATCGAAGCGCCGGAACTTTGCGGGCGATATACAGCGCGCGTGCTGCGGGGCGTGAAAGTACAGCCGTCGCCCGAGTGGTTGCGACAGCGGCTCGAAGCCATCGGCCAGAACTCCATCAACAACGTGGTGGACGTGACCAATTACGTGATGTTCGAGCTGGGGCAGCCGATGCATGCGTTCGATCTGGCCAAGCTGGCTGAGAAGCGAATTATGGTGCGGCGGGCGCGGCCGGGGGAAAAGATTCGAACGCTCGACGGAGCGGAGCGCACGTTGGGAAAGGACATGTGCGTGATTGCGGACGCAGTTCGCGCGATTGCAATCGGCGGTGTGATGGGCGGCGCGGATAGCGAAATCGGTTTCAGCAGCCGAAACATTCTGCTGGAGTCCGCGTGGTTCGATCCGGTCTCGGTGCGGCAAACGTCGAAGGCGCTGGGACTGCGAACGGAGGCCTCTTATCGATTCGAGCGCGGGGCCGATAAGGAAATGGTGGAGATGGCTTCGCGCCGAGCGGCGGAATTGATCCAGCAGTTGGGTGGCGGCGAGATTCTAGCCGGCGTGGTGGATGTGTACCCGCGCCGGGAAGCGCCAAATGCGATCGAATTATCGAGGCGAGAGCTGCTGCGGGTGATGGGCGCGGATATTCCGGATCGCGACATCGAGGAAATCTTGCGCGCGCTTGGATTTCGGCCGTCGAGAAGGGATGGCGCTTCAGCGGGCGTCGAATCGCGCGACGCCGTTTGGCAGTGCGAGCAACCCTCTTGGAGACGAGATGTAACACGGGGAATCGACTTGATCGAGGAGGCGGCGCGGCATTACGGTTACGAGAAATTTCCGCCGCGGCTGCCGCCAGCAAAACAACCGGCTCATCGGCTACCTCATGCAGAGGCATTGGACCGTTTGCGGGAGCGCGTGATTGCGCTCGGCTACCGGGAAGTCGTAGCAATCCCATTGGTGGATGCGCGGCGCGATGAGATTTTCCGAGCCGAAGGTGTGACTCCGGCTGTGATCGGCAACCCGCTGGCAGAGGATGCTTCGGTGATGCGGTCGAACGGCGTTGTGAGCATGATTGGAGCGCTGGAATGGAATTTGAATCACGGGCAGCGAAATTTGCGGCTGTTCGAAATCGGCAAGGCTTACATGCTGCGCGATGGCGAGCCGACAGAAGTCCCGGTGTTGACGCTGGGCGCAACGGGACTGGCTCGCGAGAAGACGATTCACGAGGACGCGCGCGAATTTGGATTCGCGGATTTGAAGGGCACCCTTGACGGCATCGGCGAGTTGGCCGGCGGATTCGGTTGGCGCTTGGGCGGGCCGAAGTGGCTGGCAAGCGGGCGTTCAGCGCAAATTTCAGACGGGCAAGGAGGGGACAACATCGCCCTCGGTGCGGCTGGGCAGCTCGCGCGCAGGATTGCGGATCAGCTCAAGTTACGCCAGGCGATTCTTGTAGCGGAACTGCGTTTGGAACCGCTGCTGGCGGGGATTGAACGCGCAGGAACGGGGCTGAAATTCACGCCGATTCCGCGGTTCCCTGCCGTCGAAAGGGATTTTTCGTTGGTCCTGGCCGATGGCGTCAGATTCGCGCAGGTCGCAGACGCGATTCGCGCGCTGGGAATCCTGGAACTTCGCAACATTGAGGCTGCCGATCTATTCCGTGGCGGGCAGATTCCCGCCGGAAAATACTCACTGATGATTCGAGTGGTGTTCCAGAGTGGGGACGCAACGCTGACGGAAGCGCAAGTGGCGGACTTTTCCTCGCGAATCGTAACCGCGGTGGAAACAAAGCTGGGAGCGTCGCTGCGGGCCAGCTGAACGTGTTTGAACCGGAGGTTCTTCGTTCGCGCTCTGGACGGTTACACGTGCGCGTCTCGAAGAGGAGACGGCGATGGTGAAGGCCGGAAGGCGCGGTACACTTTCAGCAAAGATTTTCCAGCACTTTGATTCAACGAACAGCCGGAGAACAATCACATCCGGCCGCGAAGCGGCCTGGTAAGGAAAGCGATGAAACGCATCCTAGTGGCGGACGACGATTCGGAGACACTCAAGTCGCTGACCAAGATCTTGCGCGACGAAAGATTCGCGGTGTCCACCGCCGGTAACGGCCGCACTGCGCTGAACAAACTTCGAAAGTTGCGCTTCGATCTTGCTCTGCTGGACGTTTCGATGCCGCAAATGAGCGGGCTGGACGTGCTGAAGGCGTTACACGGAAGAAAATCGCTGCCGAAGCTGCTGGTCATCACGCCGGAGGACGGACACGCGTGCACGATGCACCATGGCTATCAATGCGTTTCAAAACCGGTGCAGCGTGAAACGCTGATCAAGTTGGTGCGCGAATACCTGGAGAAAAAAACCAGCGTACCACCGATCGAAGTGCTGTCGGCGCGTCCCGAATGGGTCGAACTGCTCGTTCCGTGCTCCCTGGAGGCTGCGGGACTGCTCGAGGCCTTCATGACGCAGCTCAATACAGGGCTTCGAGACGAAGTGCGAGCCTCGGCTGGACAGGCGTTCCATGAACTGCTGATGAACGCGATCGAATGGGGCGGAAAGATGAACCCGAAGCGCCGAGTGAGAGTTTCGTACCTGCGTGGGAAGGGCATGCTGCTATATCGCATCGCCGATCCGGGGCCGGGATTCAAATTCGCGGGATTGAATCACGCGGCAGTGACGCATACGGACGAGCCCACACGCCACGGGCGGATTCGCGAACGAAAAGGAATGCGACCGGGAGGCTTTGGGTTGGTCCTGGTCAAGGCGAATGCCGACGAACTTCTGTACAACGATGCCCAAAACGAAGTCGTATTCGTGAAGTATCTGGATTAGAACGTTACGAATTATTTTCGACGGCGCGCCCGCAACGTCGTGCAAATCCGCGGTTGGCGATGCTCGACCGCTTTCTACTCTGCTGCTACCATGATTATTGAGTGTACGGTTTGGCCCAGTCCTTGCCCATGATTCCACTAGAACAGCGTGTGCTCGCAAACATTCGGCGCAGGAAAATGCTGAATCCCGGGGATCGAGTCGGTGTGGCCGTCTCCGGCGGCGCGGATTCGGTGGGACTCCTGCGACTGCTGGGGGCCCTGCATGGCCAACTTGGTATTGCGCTGCTCATTGTGCATTTCGATCACTGCCTTCGGGGCACGGAATCGAACGCGGACGCCGAGTTTGTCGTTGAACTGGCGCGCGGCCTCGGAATCGAATGCGCAGTCGAGCGCGGCGACGTCCTGGCCGCAGCTTCAAGAAACAAGTGGAACCTAGAAGATGCAGGGCGGCGGATGCGATACGCCTTTTTTGAGCGACTTGTTGCTCAGGGGAAAGCCAGCCGGATCGCGGTGGCGCATACGGAAGACGATCAGGCCGAAACGGTGCTTGCGCACCTGCTCCGTGGGACCGGCCCCACGGGACTTGCCGGCATCCATCCCGAGACGGGTCCCATCATCCGACCGCTGCTTGGCGAACGGCGCGAGACTTTGCGCCAGTACTTGCGCGAAATCGGGCAAGCCTGGCGCGAAGACTCGACCAACCTCGATGTGCGCCGCATGCGGGCGAGGGTGCGAAAATGCCTGCTGCCCATGCTCGAACGCGATTTTACGAAGCACGTCACGAACCGGCTTGCCGCATTGGCGGAGCTTGCTCGCGAAGAACAGACGTTTTGGAGAGTGCTGGTCGAGGATCGCTTCCGGACGTTTGTTCAGCGGGATCACAGGAAGTTCTCAATCGCGATTGGGGACCTGCTGGCTCCGATTGATACTACCGCGCGGATGAGCGCCAGCACGAGTGGCCAAAACGCGCCCTGGCAGCGCGCACTGACGGAGCGACTGATCCGGCGACTCTATGAAGACGTTCATGGAACCACACGCGGACTTGGCCTGCGGCACGTGGAACAGGTGATTCGACTAGCCCATGAATCCGCGAGCGGAAGTCGGGTGGAGCTTCCAGGAGGCGTTGTTGTCGAGCGGAATTTCAACGAGCTGATCTTTTCCCTGGTGGCAGATAAAAAGGGAGGCTTGAGGCGCGCGAACCCTCCGGCCCAGCTGGCGGGATACGAGTACCCGATCAATCTTCCTATTGAGAGGACAACGACCATTTTGGTCCCGGTACTGAAGCGACGCTTTAGCTTGAAAATGATTGACTGGTCATTCAGGGAGCGCGACACTAAAAGAGGCTGCGTGGCTCTGGATGCCGATCTTCTTCGCCCTCCCCTGATCCTGCGGAACTGGCGGTGCGGGGATACTTATCACCCGTTGGGCCGGCGGCACAGGGCCAAACTAAAGGAAATGTTTCGAGTTCGGAAGATTCCGAACGAGGAAAGGCTGCTCTGGCCGGTTCTTGAGAGTGCCGGGAATGTCGTGTGGGCACAGGGGATGCCGGTGGCCCATGGGTTCGGCGCCGGGGAACGAACTCAGCTAGGGCTCCTGATCGAAGAGACTCAAGCAGCAGTCTAAGGGGCTCGTCGCGGCATCTAATTAGGGGACAGGAATCGGCGGGGATGGTTTCACCCCGACAGGGACGTCGGGCGTGTTGAGGGAAAACATTCAAAGACCCGGACCGAGGTAAGGCGTGAACTCAACGGTACGCACTGTTTTGTTTTGGGTGATGATGATCGCGCTTGCCGCAGTTCTTTGGCAAATGGCGTCGAAGGGCGGCCCGACAGCGCATGAGGACGAGCCCAACTACACCAGCTTCATCAACAAGGTAGACAGCGGCAACGTCAAGGACGTAACCGTCTATCTGTCGCCGAACAGCGCCGAACTGCAGGGCGAGTATCGCGATAACAGCAAATTCCGTGGCGTGACTGTTGCGAATGCGGCTATTCCCGATGTTACGAAAGCGCTCCAGGACAAGGGAGTCCCTTTCAACTACAAGGAAGTGAAAGAGGCCAACTGGCTGAGTATCATCATCACGCTTTCTCCCTTCCTTGTGATCATCGCTATTTGGATATTCATGCTCCGGCAGATGCAGGCGGGCGGAAATAAAGCGCTCAGCTTCGGAAAGTCTCGCGCGCGTTTGCTGACAGCGCAGCAAAAGAAAGCGACGTTCAAAGACGTTGCTGGAATCGATGAGGCCAAGGAAGAACTCTACGAGATTATCGATTTCTTGAAGGATCCGCAGAAGTTCCAGAAGCTTGGCGGGCGCATTCCCAAAGGTGTGCTGCTCGTAGGTCCTCCGGGAACGGGCAAGACCTTGCTGGCGCGCGCGATTGCGGGCGAAGCGAATGTGCCATTTTTCTCCATATCTGGATCGGATTTCGTGGAGATGTTTGTGGGCGTCGGCGCGAGCCGCGTCCGCGACCTTTTCGAACAGGGGAAAAAGAACGCGCCCTGCATCATTTTCATTGATGAAATCGACGCGGTGGGCCGTCATCGCGGCGCCGGTCTTGGGGGCGGCCACGATGAACGCGAGCAGACCCTGAATGCGCTGCTGGTCGAAATGGACGGATTCGAATCGAACGAGGGCGTGATTCTGATTGCGGCTACCAACCGTCCCGACGTTCTGGATCCTGCGCTGCTGAGGCCAGGACGCTTTGACCGCCGCGTGGTAGTGCCTCGGCCTGACGTGAAGGGGCGAGAAGAGATTTTGCGAGTGCATACGCGAAAAGTGCCGCTCTCGGACGACGTCGATCTTTCCGTCATTGCGCGCGGCACGCCGGGATTTTCCGGCGCGGACATGGCGAATCTGGTGAATGAGGCGGCATTGTGGGCGGCGCGGCAGAACCGCAAGTTTGTAGCGATGGTGGACTTCGAGATGTCGAAGGACAAGGTTTTGATGGGCGCCGAGCGGCGATCGATGATTTTGTCGGATGAGGAAAAGAAAAATACGGCCTATCACGAAGCTGGACACGCGCTCGTGGCGGCGATGACTCCCGGCGCTGATCCTCTCCACAAAGTGACCATCATTCCGCGCGGCATGGCGCTGGGCGTCACGATGCAATTGCCCATCGACGATAAGCATACATACACGAAGGAATTCCTGGAGTCGCAGCTGGCCGTCCTTATGGGAGGGCGCGCCGCCGAGGAAATTTTCCTGAATCACATCACGACCGGCGCGGGAAACGATATCGAGCGCGCGACTGAAATCGCGCGCCAAATGGTGTGCGAGTGGGGCATGAGTTCGCTCGGGCCGCTTACGTTCGGTAAGAAGGAAGAAGCGATTTTCCTGGGCCGAGAAATCGCGCAGCATCGCGACTACTCCGAGGACACCGCGATCAAGATCGACGTGGAAGTCCGCGCCATCGTCAACAGCGGATACACACGGGCGCGCAATATCCTGGAGACATACCGCGACGCCCTCGAGCGTATCGCGCGAGCCTTGCTCGAACGTGAGGTGCTCGACGCAGTGGAGCTGAAACTGCTCATGGAAGGCAAACCGCTTCCAGAGAAACTGCCCCCGCCACCACCGGCAGCGCCGCCTGTGCCGGCGAAGGAGCCGCAACTCGCGCGGCGTCCTGATCCGCGACCTGTGCCAGGTCTTGCCAAGGGTGAAAAACCGGCACCCGCGTAGATCGCTGTCGCTTGGCTTCGGTTCATGAGGCTCGCTTCTCTTGTGGCGAGCCTTTCTCATCTGCACGGCTTTTTCCACGATGCTCCGACGCTTCCTATTGTCAGATTTGGCGTAGAATATCGACATGGGGAACCGTTCACAGGACGTATTCGAGATTGATTGTCCCTGCTGCGGCGCGAAGATGAGCGTGGACCGGCAACTGGGAGTGGTGCTGGCGCATGTTGCACCCGTGAGACCGCCTTCGATCGATCTGGACGATACCGCCCAGCTTCTACGAAAGCATTCCGAAGCCGTCGAAGCTAAATTTAGGGCGTCTGTGGAAGCTGAGAAGACGAAGGAAGATGTGCTCGCCCGCAAGTTCGCCGAAGGCCTGAAGAAGGCCAAAGATGCGCCGATCGAAAAACCGATTCGCGATTTCGATCTCGACTAGACTCTTCGGATGCCACGGTTGCACTGCCTGCGGCTCGATCAGAGCGGGACGATGGCCGAGCAGACGCTTTTCTGTGCTGGCATCAGCCCTAATAGCCTTCACCACCTCTGCGATTCTGGTTTGCTCCGCTCCTTCTTGTTTGCAAGCCCAACGCAAGAAGGCAACCAAGCTCCCCGTTGAGCTCGACCGGGGTATGCGATGGCACCGCGATCCCGTAACCGGCGAAATTCGCGCGTTCACTTCCGCGGATCGCCCCGCTGAAGCAGCCGCAGTTGGCGGTACCGATGCTCACACGGTGGTCGTCCGGACACAGATGGTCCCGGTGACCTGCATCGTATCGACCGCCGATGGCGATGCCTTGCCGGGGCTCCGTCGCGAGGAATTTAACATCTTCTCCGACGGTACCAAGCAGCTAATATCCTATTTTGAAGCGTCTGCCCAACCTGCCAGCGTTGCGCTTGTGGTCGATGCCAGTCCCAGCGTTCTTCGAGACTCGCAAGAGATGAAGGAGGCGGCTGATGCGTTGGTGGATGCTCTGGCACCACTGGATGAATCGGCGGTCGTCGATTTCTCCGAGCACACGTACCTTCAAACGACATTCTCAGATGTCCGCGAAGTGATACGGCGGGCCGTGGCGCGAATAGATGTACGAGCGCTCCTGGGCGACACGGGAGGATCGAACATCTATCAAACAGTCTATTTGACTGCGCGGTTATTTCAGGGACGCACGGGTCGCAAGGCCATCTTACTGCTTACGGACGGACAAGATAGCGGCTTGGGCTTAAGTCTCGGTCCCGCCGCCAATTCTTCGGGGCCGGGTCGCGCTGTGGACAAACTAAATTTTGATGACGTGGCACGGCTTCTAGCGGCGCAGGACATTCAAGTTTTTGCGGTCTCGACTGAGAACCGCCCCAAGGTGATGACGCCCGAGTGGTTGGCTGCGCACGAAAACGAGACACTTGTTACGTCCGGTGTGCGAGCGCAAGGCATACCCGCGTATACGCTTTATCTCGCTGAACTGGTACGTCGCGTTGGGGGACAGCTCTATTTTTTGCGCGAGGCCAATACAATGGCGGATACGTTTCGAAAAATTGCGGAGCGAATTCGCGCGGAGTATACGATTGGGTTTTATCCGAGCGGCGGCTCGGACAAAGAGGGGATCCTGCCCGGTTGGCATTCATTGCGGGTCGAGATTGCCGACCAGCCGGGAGCACGAATTACGTACCGCGCAGCCTATTATGTTCCAGGACGCCGGTAGATCGGTTACGGGCGGGCAATCGAGGTCAGTCCGAGCCAGAAGGGATACCGCCTGCGCGGGTTTCATGACAGCCTGATATACTTTGTTGCACCGATGCCGAAGTCCGGCTAGCTGCGAGAACTGAAATGAACGATCCCGTCATTGTGGTGCACTATCACGAGCTTTGGCTGAAGGGCGGCAATCGTCGATTCTTTTTGGGCAAGCTCTTCCGTGCACTGCGCCAGTCGCTGCAAGGTATTCCCGTGCAGCGAATCGAACAGCCCGGCGACAGATTCCTTGTGCGGCTAGGTCCAGACGCGCCACTGGACGAAGCGAAACGGCGTATCGAGCTGGTTCTTGGGGTCGCTTATTACGCGGTGGCGCGTACCGTTGAGCGCGATATCGATGCGCTTTGCCGTGCCTCCTGGGAGGAAGTTGGACTGCTCACCTTTAGGACGTTTGCCGTGCGCGCCAAGCGCAGCGACAAATCATTCCCGCAGACGACGATGGAGATCGAAGCTGTCGTGGGGCGCTCGTTGCTGGAAAGGCTTCGGGCAAGCGGGAGGGACATCCGAGTTCAGCTAAAGGATCCAGAACTCACCTGCCACATCGAAATTACGCCCGGACCACTGCTAGTGTATGCGCGAAAAATTCCTGGCGTCGGAGGCTTACCGGCAAATACTGCCGGCCGGCTGACATGCCTGTTATCAGGCGGGTATGATTCCGCTGTTGCTGCATATCACATGATGAAGCGCGGCGCGCATTTGAGTTTCGTACATTTTCATGGAACCGGCGCCCACCCCGGGGAATCGTCCGTGCACGTGGCAAGAGGACTCGCGCGCACCCTTGTGCCTTACCAATTTGGAGCAAAGCTCTATTACGTTCCCTTTGAGGCTATCCAGCGCGAGATCGTGCGCTACGCGCCCGAGGGTATGCGCATCCTTTTGTACCGTCGCATGATGTTGCGAATAAGCGAGGCGCTGGCACGACGGGAACGCGCGCTGGCTCTGGTCACGGGAGACAGCCTGGGCCAAGTGGCTTCGCAAACACTAAGGAACCTCGTCGCGGTGGAGACAGCGGCGCGAATGCCGGTGCTTCGGCCGCTGATTGGTATGGATAAGGCAGAAATCCTCGAGACCGCCCGAAAGATCCGGACATACGATATTTCGTCGGAGCCCTTCCACGACTGCTGCCCGGTTTTCATGCCGCGGAACCCGGCGCTCTCTGCAAGTCCGGAACAGTTGACAAAGGCAGAGGCGGGTCTGGACATCGCAGCGCTGGTCGCGCAGGGGCTCCGTGGTGCCACTCTTGAGAAATTCAATTACTGCGGTGACCATGTGGAAGTCACTGAGCTGGCGCCGATCGTCAAGGACGACCAGCACCAAGTGACCGTTGCGCGATGAAACTGCCAATCTGAAATTGTGGGCTATCTACCGGTCTCGTCCATAGCCTCCCCGTCCGCCGCCCCCACCGTGGCCGCCCCGCCCTCCGCCTCGACCACCACCGCCGCCTCCTCCTCCGTGACCACCATAGCCTCCCCGTCCGCCGCCCCCGCCGCCGCTTTCTCTTTGCGGGCGAGCTTCGTTGACAACAAGGGCGCGGCCCAGGAAATCCTTTCCGTTCAGTGCAGCGATGGCCTTTTCGGCTTCCGCATCATCACGGATTTCAGCGAAACCAAAGCCTCGCGGCTGTCCTGTAAAACGATCGCGAAGCAAAGTTAGGGAATCTGGTTGCACTCCTACTTCCGCAAACAATGCTCCCACCTCTTCTTCCGTTGCCTTGAACGACAGATTGCCCACGTACAGTTTCTTCACGGCCGATCTCCCTGTGCCCACCTTCATGCGAGCGAGCACGCACTGCGAGGCTGAAGAGGCAGGATCTCGGCCCGCGGCCCGTGATGCAAATCGACGCGCGGCTCAGGGCTGAAGCGAGCACCCCAGCAACTCAGGAGCATCTTGCTGCAACTGCTCCCCCCAGTCAACCATCGGAGCCCGCGAAAGCTGAGGAGCAACGGGCTGCGGGTCTGTCACGTGCGATAGCTGGAATTGATGTGGACGTACTCTACGGTGAGGTCGCAGGTCAAGACTCGGGCGGCGCCGGAACCGGAACGCAAATGAATGCGAACCGGCAAGTGTTTCGCCAGCATTTTCCGGTGCACGGTGCGTTCGTCGAACGAATACTCACGACCACGGCGGCAGACCGCTACTCCCGCGATCCAGATGTCCGTGCGCTCGGGATTGAAACGTACGCCGGAGCGGCCAGCCGCAGCAAGGATACGCCCCCAGTTAGGGTCGGCTCCAGCGAAGGCGGTTTTCACGAGTGGTGAATTGGCGATGGTACGCGCGATCTGATCGGCGGCACGATCGGAAGGTGCGCCCTTGACTTCAATTTCAATGGAACGCTGAGCGCCTTCGCCATCGTCCACGATCGAAAGCGCGAGAGATTCGCAAACGCTCTCGAGCGCAGCGAGGAAATGTTGATAATCCGCGCCGCGGTACGTGGAAATTCGCGGCGCTCCGGACCCGCCGTTGGCGAGAATCGCCACGGTGTCGTTTGTCGAGGTATCGCCATCGACCGTGATCGAATTAAACGTCGATTTCACGACGTCCCGGAGTGAGCGGGAAAGCAACGTGGCGGATATTGCGGCATCTGTGGTGATGAAGGCAAGCATGGTCGCCATGTTTGGTTGGATCATACCCGAACCCTTCGCGCAGCCTAAGAGTCGAACTCCCTTGCCGCCAGTGTGGCAGCGCGCAGCAGCCCATTTCGGCCGCGTGTCCGTAGTCATAATCGAACGCGCAAACTCCTCGAAGGCCGCTGTCTCAGCGCTACGCGTTAGAGCCAGGTGGGGGACGGCGGCAAGAATTTTGTCGACGCGAAACGGCGCGCCGATCACTCCAGTGGAGCAGACCAGAACCTGTGAAGGATCGATGTTCAGCTCGGCGGCCAGCTTTGAGGCAGTGGCAACAGACGCGGGATAGCCGTCTTGTTTTGTGCAGCAGTTCGCATTGCCGGAATTGACAATCAAGCCGCGCATGCAGTCGCGCGACTTGCGCATGTGCTCCCGCGACAAAACGACCGGCGCGGCCACTACCTGATTCGTGGTGAAGACGGCAGCGGCCGCAGCAGGCGTATCGCTAACCAGGATCCCTAAGTCGAGTCGCGAGCGTTTGAGGCCGCAATTAGTGGCGGAAAAAGTGAATCCCGAAGGGATATCGGAGGCGGAAAGCGGCGCGTTCATGTAACGCGCACTCTCACGGATTTTCCTCGAGCTTTGCGAGCCGGGACATGAAATCTTCGAGCGCTGCGCGAACAGCTCCCGGTGCTGTACCGCCCGCAACGGCGCGCCGGGCGAGCGCCGATTCGAGCGTGAGGACCGTGCTTAGCTCGTTACCGAATACTGGCGAGAACTTCCTCAGCCGGTCGAGCGGCATTTCGCGGATCGACTTCCCGTCCTCATCCGCGGCACGGAGTACTTTGCCCACGATTTCGTGAGCTTCGCGAAATGGAATCCCCTGAGCGACAAGATAGTCCGCCACTTCGGTGGCCACGAGCGCTGGATCTTGCGCGGCCTCGCGGAGCCGAGCCTCGCTGAAGCGCGTTGCCGCCAGTGCACCTGCTGCGATGCGCAAGACGGGGACCATTTGATCATGAGCCGCGAAGAGCGGTTCCTTGTCCTCCTGCAAGTCGCGTTGATAACTCGAGGGCAGGCCCTTGCACGTGGTGAGAAGAGCGAAAAGCGAGCCGTAGATGCGGCCCGTTTTTCCACGAATCAGCTCCCACGAGTCTGGATTTTTCTTTTGAGGCATCAGACTGCTGCCGGTCGAGTACTCGTCGGGCAGCTCGACGAATCCGAATTCCGATGAAGCGAAAAGAATCATGTCCTCTGAAAGACGCGATAGATGCATAGCCAAAGTTGCGAGCGCGAAAAGAAACTCAAGCGCAAAGTCGCGGTCGCTCACAGCGTCGAGACTGTTGGCTGTGATACGCGAAAAGCCCAGATCGCGCGCGA
>DATDMO010000217.1:0-6694 GCA_036518755.1 Candidatus Acidiferrales bacterium
TCGCCCTCGGCCCCATCATTGAAAGAGCTATGACGGTTCGCGTAACCGCCGATGCCGTCATTCGCGCCGCCGTCGTCTGCATAAACCTGAATAGCGGCATGCAGCCGGTCACCGCGACCAGCCCGAGAATAAGGAAGCTAATCGCCAAAGTCGGCGAATAGAACATGGTCCATGTCATTGAAAGCAAAGAGCGGCGGACGAGCCTAATCGCCAAAAACCCCGGAGTGGCTTTTTCCGGACGCGCAACGTTTTCGGGACGCCGCGCTCATCGCATCCTCGCCTTGCACGGGCGTGCGCGATGGGATATAAACGCGCGGCCGGCCGCAAAGCTGCAGCGCAAACAAAAGGGAAACGGCCATTATTTCGAGCGCGTCACATTAGGGCAATCGTTAGCTCGAATCCGTTGGGAGAAAATCGGAATGAATAGAGGTTGTCTGTTCGTAGCATTGTTACTCGCATTGGCGATCGCGCCCGCCACTCTGGCGCAAGACGAAGCGCAGCCGCCCGCGCAAGCCGCCGCTTCGCCGCAAGGGCAGCCCGCCGCGCCCGCGCGGCCGCCGCAGCAGAGGCCGCCCGGGATGTTCATGGCCGGCCCCCCGCCGCACGGCACCGTAGAAAATTACAAGCCGGTCACCGAGCAGGACCTTCTGAATCCGAGTCCCAACGACTGGCTTCAGTACAGCCGCACGTACGACGCGTGGCGCTATAGCCCGCTGAAGCAGATCAATACCAAGAACGTCAGCAAGCTTCACATCGCATGGGTGCAGGGCCTGCCCGCTGGCTCTACCGAAACAATCCCCATCGTCCACGACGGCATCATCTACACCATCGCTCCCGGCGCGGACGTGATGGCTATCAACGGCGCTAATGGCGACGTCATCTGGGAATACAAGCGCGAGTTCAAGAATCCGCAGGTTGCAGGGATGGAGCGCACCAAAGCCCTCTCCATCTACAAGGACATGATTTACTATGCCGCGCCCGATGGCTACGTCGTCGCGCTCGATGCCTCTACCGGCAAGGTCAAGTGGGAAACCTACAAGACCGATACGCAAAATACCTCCGGCACGATCGTGGTTGATGGCAAAGTGATTTCCGGCGGAACCTGCGGCAAGGGGCGCGAAAGCTGCTTCATCGAAGCGGACGACGCCGACACCGGCAAAAAGCTCTGGCGCTTCTACAACGTCGCTGGTCCCGATGATCCCGGCTACGCTTCCTGGAATGGCGCGGACAACACCAACTTCACCGCGTCCACTTGGGGCATGCCTGGCAACTACGATCCTGTCCGCAAGGTTCTCTATTGGGGCATCGCGAACCCTTCGCCCTACGAGCGCCTCGCTCGTCACGGCGGGAATCCCGACGGCACCTCGCGCACCGCGCCCGCCGATCTCTATAGCAACTGCACCGTCGCGCTCGATCCCGCAACCGGCAAACTTCTCTGGTATTACCAATACCTTCCCGCGGATGATTGGGATACCGACCACACGCACGAGCGCACGCTTGTGACCACCACCTTTGATCCCGATCCTAAAGCCGTGAAATGGTTCAATTCGGAAGTGCCGCGCGGATCGAAACACGATGTCGTTGCGATTGTGGGCGAAAGCGGAATGATGTTCGTGAACGATCGCAACAACGGGCAATTCCTCTGGGCCGAGCCCGTGCCCGTCGATGCGCCGAACATGGCCATCTCCAATATCGATAGCAAAACCGGCAAGACCACCATCAATTGGGATGTGGTCATGAAAAAGCCCGGCGATCATCACGTGATTTGCTACTGGAATGGACGCAGCTACTGGCCCACTGCGTACGATCCCGTCACCAATTCTCTCTACACCAGCTACGTCGATAACTGCCTGGATATGACCGCAAATGGTTTGAGCGGATTCAGAAAAGGCATCCTGCGCCCCGGCTCCGATATCAACGCCATCGCCGGCATTGCCAAGATCAATCTTTCAACCGGTGAGATGATGAAATTCGGAGTTCAGCGCGCACCAGGCACCGGCGCCATACTTGCTACTGCCGGTGGCCTCATCTTCCACGGCGACATCAATCGCCGCTTCCGTGCCTACGATGCGGCAACCGGCAAGCAGCTCTGGGAGTCCATTCTCGGCGGGCCGATTTCGGTGAGCACCATCACCTACGCGATCAATGGAAAGCAGTACGTGATGGTGATTACCGGAGACAATCTCGCAGAGCCGGTGCTCAGCAGGCAGACCGAAACCCATCTCACCCGGGATCACAACGCAATCTACACCTTCGCCCTGGAATAATCGCTTTCGCCCGTCATCCTGAGCGAAGTCCCGCGCTTTTTTCCTCGCGCGGTTTGTGCGCGGCGCGACGGTAAGGGCTCCCGGGTCGACGGTTAGTCGAGCCCGGGAGATCAGTCGTCGAAGGATCTTTCTTCGATTGACCAGGTTGCCGAGCCTGCATGTACTGGCTCAAAAACGGCCTCACTCGCGGGCCATCACTCTCCCAGAGGCACTTCGTAAAACATCATCGGCTTGCTCGGTGGTACCGTGCTCACGTCCGGCACGTAAAGGCTCGCGTTTGCCACCAGCGACATATCGTGGTTCAAATCGAAAAATAGGAAGCCGTGAATCGTCCCCATCGGCGGGACAATGTCCGCATCCAGAGCCAAGGGCTTCAAAATTTCCGCCAACTTGTCCGTTTTGTTATCCGCGCCCGAAGGTACGCCAATCGGAAAGCGGCGCGCGGTTGGCGCGGCCGGCCCTTTCGGATGCGCCACCTGGTTCGCCACCTGCTGAGCGGGAAGCCAATCGAGTTCCTGGTGCCGATCCTCCGAAAAATGGACTTCGAGTTGAATAGTGCTCAGATCCACATGGATCGGGCGCTCGGTATCGTTGTGCATGGAAACTTCGATCGGCAGGATTCCCACTGCCAACGGATTCGCCTTGCCGAACTTTTCCTTGGCACGCGCCGGCTCGTTGTAAGGATCAACCGAGATGCTCAGGCCGTCGTGCCGGTCCTGCCGCGGAGTCGCGATCAGCGGCGCCGGAGCCTGCCCCGTCTGCTGCGGCGGCTGGCGCGGTGCCTGCAGTGGCCCATTATTCTGCGCCAGCGCGCCGGCACAAATCAGCGTCGCCAGCCCAGCCACTCCTATCGCTATCATTCGCATGATTCGCATGTTTGTCGTTCGCATTGCCGTTGTTGTTCCGATGCACGGGGTAAACCAGAAGTTGCGCGTTGTGGCCTAGCGAGCGGGCCAGCGTCGTTCATGCCAGGACCCAAGCCAGCGACCTTGGAATCAGCCGGAGTCAAGGGCACCCGTTGAAGCCAGACACCGCCTCTCGCTTCGGAGCTGCACCGGCTGGGATGTAGTACAGACGGATTGATTTTCCAACCATGGCCCTGGGTTTGTAGGCATCCAACCAGGCCCAGGCACGATAGGCTGATTGGGTCTGGTCCTCGGGCGGCCACCAGCCGATTTTGTATGAGAACTCGCTAATGGCCACCCAACCCGTGGTGACCTCGCACGGCTGAAGATTCCACCAATGCCCGAGGATGTGACGTCCCGGCTCGGCGTTGCCGTGATACACCAACGCCACCGAGTCAATTTTCTTGTCACGCAGCACGTTCGCCAGCCGCTGAAGATCTTGCCCCCAGTCCAAGTCGCCCTCGACGAGCACCTTGTCGGGATGCCGGCTAGCCAACTCGTTGAAATATGCCAGATAGTCAGGGTGCTCCCTGGTGGTGTTGACGACCAACCACAGCAGAAGAACAACCAGGATGGCCGGCCCAACCTTCCTGGGCCTCGCCAGGTTCCAGAGACTGAGCCCTCCGAATCCGGCCACAATTGCAAGTAATGGATAGATCGGCAGAATGTGCCGAACTCCGATGTCGATTCTGCTCAGCATGCAAATGACTAGGACGATCACCGCCATGGCAGCGGGTGAGATCGCTCGCCAGTCTGCGCCTCGCCACAGCCGCCTGCCCAGCGCAGCAAAACCGATCCCACTTAAGATAAGAAATGGAAGTGGGGATTTTACAGCCAGGGTGACGGGGAAAAAATACCACCAGCCTGTTTTGCGCACCTCACCGAGTAGGTAGGCCGTATGTCCTGCTAAATCGTGCGATTCCAATTCGCGGATCCCGACGATGAAGACTGGAGCTGGGATCGGCGTATGGTTCGCTACCAGGTAAGCTAGACGGTGCAAGTGTCCCTCTGTTCCCACAAGCGCGTCTATTTTCCGATGGATTTTCCGGTGAGAGATCCCAACTGAGAATCGGTAGCCGGCCCAAATCACCACAAAAATCGTCGCCAAAATCACGGCGGCGGTGACAACTTTGCGGCGCCAAGGCATAGTGCCGCTCGCAATCCTGGATCCCATCAGCCGGTAGCACGCAAACAGCGCTAACCCGCAAGCAGGCACGAAAAGCAACCCACTCAGCTTGGAAATCACCGCCAGCCCCACAGTGAATCCGAGGACGCCGGCGCGAAAGTACGTCGGATGCTCGAGGAAATACACAGACGCGAGCATCGCAATCGCGAACGTAGCCGTGATCGCCATGTCGTTTGTCGCCATCCCCGCATGAGCGAGCACCGGAGGCAGTGTCGTAAAGAGCGCGACCGACAATAGCGCGCTGGCGTCGCCGAAAGCTTTGCGGCTCCAGACGAACACGGCGATGGTAGCTAGCACGAAGAATGGCAGTACACCGAGCCTCGCCAGGGCGAGATTATGGAAGTATTGATCCCGGGCATAGAGGATCTTGTTCCCCACCTCGGTATAATTTCCTCCGGGCGGCAAGCGCAAACCACTCAGGAACGGGCCCAGAGCGATAGCGATGCGAGCCAGAGGCGGATGTGAAGTCTCGAGCGTGTAGGTTCCACGGTCCAGCCATTCCATGCCAGCGGCGAGGTGAGCGGCTTCGTCAACCGTTTGGTTGAAAACGTGGTACGTGGAAACAATCCGGGCCACACCTATGCCAGTCAGGACCAAAACAGCGAGTGCAATGAAGCTTCGTTGAAACTTCGTGTGGGTTGCTGTAGGACTCGCCGCCTTTTCGTTGGGCTCCCCTGCTAAATGGCGTTCAGGCGCCTGTTTCCGCAAAAACCCATGAAATTTGAGGACGATGTATGACAATCGAACTCCCAAGGAGAAGGACTGCCAATGCCCCCCACTAGCGAATCCGCGAGGAAACGATCTGGTTGTAAATGGCGAACTCTCACCACGGAAAGGCATTGCCGGGTGGTCTAAAATGCGCCTTCTTTTTTCCGTCGCGGTGGATAATACCATCGCGCATTTTTACCGCACAGCATATTTTTCGGCGTTTCAGCGATAGGGCAAAGCAGTTGTTAAGAGACAGGCTTGCGCGGCAGGACGTCCAGCACCCCGGGCAACTACCAGTTTCACGCTGCTCCAGAAATCACCTCCCCCAAAAGCCAAATTCCGCTTGACACTTCAATTTCAACGTGACAACTTCCCCCCGCTTGCAGTGCTCTCCAACAAATAGGAGCTGTTCCCATGGCAAGTCGACGAGAATTTCTGCAAATCGGGGTTGCCGCGCTGGCGCTGCCGATTTCGGCGCGCGGAATTTCACCCGCGATTGCCGAATTGGCCGGAGAACCGGCGCGCGTCCCGCTTTACAAGGTTGTGTTTGACGAAAGATTTCCCGCCAGCCGTAACTTTGCCGACGAGGCGAAAACTCTGGGCGTCCCCGTTCATGGCATGAAGGGCGACATCACCGATTTCTGGTTCAACGATCTGTACCATCGCTGGAAGCAGGGTCCCGCGGCCATTGCGGGACTCACCGCGCACGGCCCCATCTTCTGCCTCGAAAGATTGGCGTGGGACCAGCGAATGCGCGTCGTCTTTCGCGCCGATCATCGCTACGGCGAAGGCGCCTCGATCGAGCACGCCTTCTCAGGCCCGGATAGCATGTTGCGTGAAGCGGCCGCGCTCGGCAGCGCCGGATCTGACTGGACGAGCCGTATCGCGAGCCTGGTGACGCGTTGCCCCGCCAGCCGCTCGCAAAGTTCGCAATCAAATGTGATTGCATCCACAGTGAAACACGCGGATGACCCGGATCACCTGATTTCCTGGGTCATCGCACCTTACAACCGAGCATAGAGCGGCCAGCTCTCAGGAGTTCCCATGAAAGTTCCGCCTGGCGTAAGTCCACAGGACTTTTCCGACGCCCTCAAGCAGTTTGAAGATATTGTGGGCAAAGACTGGGTCTTTACCAGCGATCAGGATGTGGCGATGTACCGCGACGCGTATTCGCCCTTCTACGGCGAAGAAGATGAGTTGGTGGCCTCGGCCGCGGTCGCGCCGGATAACGTTGAGGACGTGCAAAAGATCGTGAAAGTAGCGAACACTTACAAAATTCCCATCTACGCCATTTCCACGGGCAAAAATCTCGGATACGGCGGCTCCGCCCCGGCATATTCCGGCAGCGTCGTGCTCGACTTGAAGCGGATGAATCGCATCCTGGAAGTAAATGAGAAAAATGCGTATGCGCTGGTCGAGCCGGGCGTCAGCTATTTCGATCTCTACCGCTACATTCAGGAAAAGGGACTGAAGCTCTGGGTGGACGTGCCCGATCCAGGCTGGGGCAGCCCTGTGGGCAATTCGCTCGACCGCGGCGGCGGTTATTTATACAAGGAATATCGCAATCACTTCGATTCGCACTGCGGAATGGAAGTGGTGCTCGCCAATGGCGAGCTGCTGCGAACCGG
>DATDMO010000218.1:0-4472 GCA_036518755.1 Candidatus Acidiferrales bacterium
GATTGTGCATCCGGCATTTACTTTGTAATTCAGCTGAGCGATCGAGCTTCTGAATGAGCCGACCGAAGTCGATTGTTGAGTGCGAAACGAGAGGCACAGACTTCGTGACGGCAGAGAACAGGCCGCGAACAGCGCGATAGAGTTCTCACGTAATCGTAGGATAAGTGAATGAGTTTACGCGGTCTTATCTTCGTCATGGATGGCGTACTGTTACGAGGAAGGATTGCATGCGCAGACAGCTTGCCCATCTTCTCGGTCCTGCTCTTGCAAAGTTCCCCATCCGGCATTGGCCTGCTCCTCTTGCCCCGGCTGCGGGCGTGTTGGTTCCTCGCGCGACGGCTCCGCACGACAGCGTCAGAGCGTCGGGCGGCGCCAACATCGGGATGCTCTTGGATTTCCTGGACAAGACCACAGCTCTCCAGGGCGATGTCGCGGAGTGCGGAGTTTGGCGTGGGCGAACACTGATCGCCATGGGCGTCTATCTGCAGCAAATGCGGTCCCCAAGAATGCTGTGGGGCTTCGACTCTTTTCAGGGTTTCCAGCAGGAGACGCCTCATAATTTTAAGGATACCTCGCTCCGGCTTGTCGAGGACAAGATTGGGATTTTCCGCCTGCACAATGTGCGCGTCGTACCCGGTTTCTTCCAGAGCACCTTGAGAACGGCAGAGAATTGCCGATTCAGCTTCGTTCACATCGATTGTGATATCTATGAGTCCTACAAGGAGTGCCTTGCTTTCTTTTTCCCGCGAATGGTTCCGAACGGCGTGATCCTGTTCGATGAGTACGCTGACCCGGACTGGCCGGGAGCGACCCAGGCGGTCAATGAATTCTGTTCCGAACAGAAAATTTCGCCGAGGTTTGAAGTCCGCGACAATTTCAAGAAGGCGTATGTGGTAAAGCCGGTCGCCGATCATGATCGAGAACCGTTGGCGAAGAACAAGCAAAAAGACTCGTACGCCGTCGGTTAATCCTGGGCTCAAGGGGTTGCGACCATCACACGAATCACTATTCTCGTCGCGCAGCATCCGGCCATAAACCATGCCGTTATTCTTCGCGAGGTCCGACAGCTGCGAAAATGGATCGACATCAGCACTGCCTCGGTTCGCGATCCCGATCGGCCCGTCGACCGACTAACAGACGAAGAACGCGACGAACTTGCCAGAACCTTTTACGTTAAACGGCAGGGCATTGTCGGTGGACTGCGCGCCCTGCTGTCCACCATGTTTTCGCACCCGGTCCGGTTCTTTCAAGGTATTGCCTATGCCCTGAGACTGGCTGGTCCTCGGAGCTGGAGGCCGATTCGAAATCTTGCCTATTTCGCAGAAGCAGTGATTGTCGGCCGATGGATGGAACGGAACAAGATCACCCACCTGCACGTCCATTACTCATCAACCGTCGGACTTCTTCTGGCTCGCGTCTTTCCGGTCGAGCTGTCGATCTCCTTCCACGGCCCAGACGAGTTCAAGGATCCGGTCGGATTCTGGTTGCGTGAGAAGATCGAGGCGTGCACGTTCGTCCGCGCGATCAGCCAATATGCCCGCGAGCAGCTGATGAAAACCTGCGCTGCCGAACAGTGGTCGAAGATTGAAGTTGCTTACATGGGAGTAGATTCCGGCATTCTCAGCCCGCAAAAATTCCGCGAACGTCCTGATCCCCTGGAGATCATCTGCGTCGGCCGCCTCGTGCCTGTGAAGGGACAGAAGGTTCTCATTGCCGCTATCGAACAGCTGGTGCGCGATGGCCGCAATGTGCTACTGCACATTGTCGGAGGAGGCCCTGATCGGAAGAGCCTCGAACGCGAGGCAGCCAGTCGCGGCATCCAGGGAAATGTCACCTTTCATGGCTTCACGCCACAGGACAAACTCAATGAACTGTACGCCCGCGCCGACGTTTTTGCTCTCGCCAGCTTTGCCGAAGGTCTGCCCGGCGTGTTGATGGAAGCCATGGCCATGCAGCTCCCTTGTGTGTCCACCTCGATCACAGGAGTTCCGGAGTTAATCCGCGATGGCACCGATGGTTTGCTTGTGCCGCCTGGCAATGAAACCGCCATGGCCGGAGCGATTGCGCGCCTGGTGGATAACCCGCAATTACGACAGAACTTGGGATCGAACGCGCGCCGTCGCATCACGGAAGATTTCGAGCTCGGGAAGAACGCTCATTACATGGCTTCGATTTTCGAGCGGCGCGTCGGGAGCGGACCGGTTATGCGCGAATTGGCTGGTGGAGAAAATCTGAGTAAATCTTAGCGATATTGACTGCGGCTTGCTCAATGGAAGAATTTTCGCGGACGTGGCTCTCACCTTGCCGCGCCAATCGCTCCCGCAGCTCAGGATTTTCGATCGCTTGCCCAACCGAATCCGCGAGCGCCCCCACATCGCCCGGCGGAAACAGCAGGCCGTTTTCTCCGCTGTGCACCAGTTCCGGGTTTCCACCAACGTTCGAAGCAATGACGCAGCAGCCGCAGGCCATCGCTTCCATCAACGCGTTTGAGAATGCTTCGCTGCGCGATGGCAGGACAAAAACGTCCATCGCGCTGAGCCATCGATCTATCTCCGGAGTTGCCGGTTCGAAATGGCAGGCGTCGCGGATCCCGGCTCGAGCCGCGTGCTCTAACAAACCGCCGAGTTCTGGGCCACTGCCGACCACCACCAGCATCATTCCGTCTCTTCTGAAGCGCACTCGCGCGAAGGCGTCGATCAGGGTCCCCAGGTCCTTCTCCGCGCGAAGTGAACACACGGTGCCGATCACCAGCGAACTGTTCTGCAAGGGCGGTGGCTTCGGACCTGCTAATCTTCGAAAGCGCTGCAAGTCGACCCCGTTGTAGCACACTCGCACCTTCCGTTCCGGCACCTGATCATCTTCGATGACGTGACGCCGCAGGAATTCACAATTCACGATGATGCCATGTGTGAAACGATCAGAGATGCGCGTCAGCCTCCGATACAACTTTGGGATCAGTTCGCGATGCCCGCGCTGACTCGAAATCGCTATGGCGCGGGTGAACAACCGTGTCGCGGGCACAATTGAAACCGCCGTCGGGTAATCCCAGGCGTGCACGATCCGTATGCCATTGACACGGACGTAACGCACAAAGTCCGCCAGGCCGGTTACGGCGTCCAGAGAGAAGTAGGAATCAATTTTGAAACGCACGACTGGGACTTTGGTGGCGCGCAGCTCCTCAAAGCGCAGACCTCCCGTCCGGAAGCAGCCGACGTGGGGAGCAAATCCGGTCTGCGTCAGGTTCCTGGCAATCTCGGTCATCTGCCGCTCGCTTCCACCAAGGTGCAGTTCGCGAGCCATCAACAGAATCGGTATGCTCATGGTTGGCGGAAGGCTGATCGACAGCTGGTATTGCCACTCAGTGCATTGTATATGTGCAGCGAACGGCGAAGTCGCCAGCGGTTCGCCCGCTTCTGAGCGGCGCTCGATCCTAAGGTAGAGCCCATCTAGGAACTGCACTGTCAGGCAGAGCCGGTTCCGAATAGAGCGCAGGACATCGCCTCTCCCGGCCCGCCTCAGCTTCCCCTTGTTCGGTAGCCGGATGATTAACAGTCGAGCGGACTTGTCCCGCTGGCCCCTCGAATTTGGTCTTCTTTTGCGGTACATTTCAACTCAGGTGATCCCTCCATCGCATCGGTCGGCAGGAAGAACGCAGAACCGCGCCTGCTTCGGCATGTTCGGCTTCCGGTGGATCGCTGTCCTCCTGCTTGCGACGGCAGTAGCTTCCTCGGCGTACCCAACGCAAGCGCCCGAGCCTGCTCAGGCGGCGGTTAATAATGCGGCAACGACAAACGCCGTAGCGTCAGTGCACTTATTGCGCATCGAGCAACACCCCGAAGGCGCGCTGACGCGGGTAGTAATTGTGCTCGACCGGATGGGACCTTTTCGTTCGGCGATGCTGCACAACCCTGACCGTGTTTACTTCGATCTCGAGGGTGCCCGACCCGCGCCGAAACCGCAGGCGCTCACCGCAGGAGCGGCGGACACGCTGGTCTCCAAAATCGTCGTGGCTGAGCACGCCCCAAACATTACTCGCGTCGTCATTCACCTGCGAGCGCCGGTTTCGTACCGCGTTACTGAATCACAAGCACCCATCGGAATCGCTGTTGCTCTTATCCCGGCGGAAGCGACAGCTAGCGCTTCGGGACCCATTCCACGCCTGATTGCGCCAGTTGCCGTACCGCGACCACGCACTCCGGCGCCTGCAGCAGGCTCGGAGCAGAAGTCGAACATCGTTGAACCGCGAGGCCAGGCTGCCGTCTCGCGACGCGGCGCTGCGGGCTTGCCGGTGATTCCTGCGCCGGGCCTGCCTAGCCCGGACATGTTGATCCCGATGTTGACCCTCGCCGATCGAGGTAACGCCGACGCCGAAGCCTCCATTGGCTATTTGCACGACAGCGGCCGCTTTGGTCCTACCCACTATGAGCAAGCTGCGGAGTGGTACGAGAGGGCCGCGGCTCAAGGCCACGTGT
>DATDMO010000219.1:0-2413 GCA_036518755.1 Candidatus Acidiferrales bacterium
CCTTCCGCGCTACTTCTAGATCCATGCCCGGATCATGGCACAGCGGGGCTTTTCGATCCACGGAGGCATTTTCCACCGGCGGCCGACAAGATCGGCCTCGTGAATTTTTGACGGGCGTTGCAATGGGCAGTCGCTTGAAAAGCGTACGATTGCTGGCGGAGAGGGTGGGATTCGAACCCACGGTACGGTTACCCGTACAACGGTTTTCGAGTTCTAAGATTCTCGTGCTGACCTGTGCGGTGCAGTGCCTAACCGTGTGCTCTCGTTCGGCATTTTTGCTCCATTGATCCCGCCTTGTTATGTCCCATCCCATGCTGTGCTGCGTGGTTCGTTTGCAAATCCGTTTGCAAACTCTCACCGCCCATGTCCGCTTACCATGATGACCAACTCGACGAAGGACGCTGCTTCCGCTTCTGGTCCAAAGCGGAAGCCTTCCTCCGCGGTGGGGGTTCAGGGAGCAAACGCCTAGCAGTACGGGCCGGAGGGGAATGCCCTCAGCCCATCTGCGGCTAGTGGCGGGCAAGCCGCAATGCTGCGCTTGACAAAGTTCGGTCACAAGTCCGCCCCACATGCCTAATTAAGTGGGCAGTTGGACAAGAGGCCGCCGGTCATGAATTTCCGAAAGCTTGCAAGTTCACAGGAGGCGATGTCATAACTCCAAATTACTTTCGTCATTACTTTACTTTCGTCACAAAAAACGTGGAGGTGTATGGTGGCGGGGAAATCATCGAAATCTGAGGTTGAATTAATCGACGCCGTAGCTGCAGCGCAACTGGGCAACGGTCCGCTTCCAAGTGGCGAAGTCGTGGGCGTGGACAAGATCCGCGATCTCTTGTTTGGCAACCAGATGCAAGACTACGACCGCCGCTTCACCAAGCTGGAGGAGCGGTTCCTCCAGCGCTTCAAGGACATCGAGTCCGAGACGGCGCGCAATCTCAGCGCCTTCGAATCCAACTCAAAGAAGCAGGTGGACTCGCTCGTCGGCCAGCTCCGCGAGGAGAAGGATTTGCGCACGGATGCCGACAAGGAGCTCGAGCGGACGCTGCGCGAGCATAACCAGGCGTTGGAAAAGCGGCTTCGTGCGATATCCGACCAGTTGAGCCAGCTCGAGCGCGACACGGCCGATCGCCTGACCCAGGAAGCGCAGTCGTTGCGCGAAGAGATCAAACGCAAGAACGACGATCTTCAGCACACCATCGAGAAGATGTTCGCCGAGCTCAGCAACGTCAAAACCGATCGCAACCTGCTGGCTGGGTTGTTCGTCGAGGTCGCCAAGTGCCTCAATCAGGACGCGGTGAACGCGGTCAAGGGCGGGATCGAACCATCACGCGGCCGGGCGGCCAGCTAACCGCCAGGTGACCCGGTCCCCCGATATTCTTGAGGGGCTGCTCCGCCCGGCCCCGGGCGATGGCGCTATTGATCGGAAAGCGCTGGCGGGTCTGCTTGTCGAAATCGCGCAGAGCTTGAAGCCGGAGCTGCGCACGCAGCAAAACGGAGTCCATCCCGGCGACCTACAGCTCGAGCAGCTGCGAACCTTGCTGGTCGGTCGCGAGATCGAGACGTTGTGGCGGCTGGTCGGCGTAGTGGACGACCCCGAGCGCTTGGCTGCCGTGATCGGGCACGTCTTGCCGACCGCGATCGCCCAGGCGACGACCGATACGCGCATGGGCCATGTGTTGGCTCCCGTTATGGAGAAAGCGGCGGAGAGCTCGATCCGCAGCGATCCGACGACGCTGGTCAACATCCTTTATCCGACGATCATGCCGGCCATCCGCAAGTCGATCGGCGAAACGATTGACGAGACGTTCCAGCGGCTCAACCAGACCCTGAAATACAGCCTCACCTGGCGAGGGCTCAAATGGCGCTTGGAGGCCTGGCGTACCGGACGGCCCTTCGCGGAGGTCGTGCTCAAACATACGCTGGTTTACCAGGTCGAACACGTGTTCCTGGTCCACCGTCACACGGGGTTGTTGATCGCGCATGTGGGGGCTGAGAATGCGGTGAGCCAAGACCCGCAGCTCGTTTCTTCAATGCTGGTGGCAATCCAGGATTTTGTCCGCGATTCCTTCAGCGGCGCCGAGCATCAGGGGCTCGACTCGGCGCAGCTGGGAGAGCTGCGGCTTTGGTGCGAGCCCGGCCCGTTTGCCTTGTTGGTCGCGGTTATCCGCGGCGATCCGCCAGAGGGGCTTCACGACGCAATGCGCAACACCTTGTCGCGCATTCATGCCGAGCGACATCATGCGCTCGAAGACTTCAACGGCGACAACGCGGGCCTCGGCGATGTCGAGGCGCGACTGCGCGAACTGGTGGCGCTTGGCGCGCATGAGCCGCCTCGCACTAGGTTGGGGCGCGGGATTGTTGTGGGTTCGCTGTTGCTGCTGCTGATCTCCGCGGCGGCATGCATAGCGTGGTG
>DATDMO010000220.1:0-2552 GCA_036518755.1 Candidatus Acidiferrales bacterium
CACGCCTCCTATGTTCCCTTCGACGCGAACTGCAATCGCATCGAATCCGGCGTACAGACCACCAACAACAAGCAGCTCGCCACGACTCCCGATTCCGTTCTGGGCCTCGGCTGCGCCGACCAGATCAAAACGCGCAATTTCCAGCCGGATACACTGATTCGCGACCGCCGGTTCGCGGTGATTGACGAGGAGCGCGGCCTCGTCTTCGTCCTCGGCTTCTTCGACCACGACGCCACGCTGCGCACCTACACGCTCGCCGATGGCCGCACCGTGAAGCAAACGCGCACGGCTCCCTGGACCTGGGAAATCGCCGAAATGTTCAAGATTCAGGACGGAAAAATCATGCGCGTCGAAGCCCTCGTCAACACCGGCATCTACGGTATGAAATCCGGCTGGTAGAATCCTTCGGATGTTTCGCTGGTCCTCGCTTCATGAGATGCGCGTAATTCACCACAAATCGTGTGACCGATGAGAGCCTTCGACAACGAATGGATCTTTCAAGCCTTCGAGGATCATCCCAGCTTCTTCAGCAAGAGGATGTTCGGCGGGCTGGCCGCTTACCTGTTCGGTCGCCAGATGATGGTGCTCGTCGAGCCGACCAAGACCGGCCGGTGGAAGTGGCACGGTGTCCTGATCTGCACCGAACATGCTTATCAGCCTGCGATCATGAAAGAATTTCCGCAACTGGCTCCGCACGATGTCCTGAAGAAATGGCTCTACATCGACTCGCATCATGAGGACTTCGAGCCGACGATGGAGCGAGTGGCAGAAGCCATGTCTCGCGATGACCCGCGATTCGGGGTTCATCCTCACGCGAAAAACGAGAAAGCGCGGTCAGGCAGGCGTAGGAAACACCTCTAGCCGCGAGGCCGCGTTATCAGAGGTGAAATTCTGTGGAAGGCCGTCACTGCGGAGGTGCAGGCGCGGAGGTTCCCGGGTGTTTGCGAAGGTTACGAAACGCCGCTTCGTCGAGCACTTGCCCATTAGCAAGCGTGAGCGTGATGAAAAGGCCGCCCTTCTCTCCGCTTCGCAGCGGCCAGATTACAATCGAGATTTTGTCGCCCGGCTTGAGGCTGTTTGAATGCCAGCCCTGCCGTGACAAATTGTTCGGGCTATTGCACTCAATGCTCCATTTGTCGATGCCGCCATTTTCTTTCGGGACGTTGACTTCGATCCAGCTATGCGGGTTGGTCCACTGGAAGTCTTCGACCACTCCAACGAGGGTCATCTCCTTGTCCCGATCGAACATCGCGAAAGAGTGGTGTGCGAACGCAGTGCCGGCGGCCAGCACGAAAACCGCACCCAGGAACGCGATCAATCCCCTCTTCATCATTCCCCCCGAATAAGTGCCCCGCTTGACCGATTATGCGATCCGCTTCCCTAGCCCGCATAAAGTACTATAATACGCCCCGGAATTTGTAGATTTGTTTCTTGCCCGATCTCTTCCGTCGTCTCGCGAGCGCTCTCAAAAATGGACGACGGAGCGTCGTTCAAGATGGAGAAGATATGAAATTTTCCCTCGCAATTCTCTTAGGAATCTTCGCTCTGGCGGGGTTCGCGCCGATATCCAACGCACAATCGGCACAAGCTTCTCCGAACGCGGCACCACCATCGGAACAAGCCTCTGCCCGGCCTGTTTCCTCCTTGCCGGACTGGGCTGGAATCTGGGTGCTCGATTTCCCCAAGCGTGGCGATCCGCCCGCCGAGGTCCCGTCGTTGACTCCAACGGCCGCCGCCGAGCTAAAAGCTTTGCAAGAGGAAGAAGCGAAAAATGAAGAGCCTCCCACCGAGAGTGCGAATTGCCTGCCGCCCGGTATGCCCACCATCATGTTTCAGCCTTACGACGTTGAATTTCTTTTCACGCCCGGCCGCGTAACCATCATTCAGGAAGCCTACATGCAGGTGCGCCGCGTGTTCACCGACGGCCGCGGCCATCCGCCGAACCTCGACCCCACCTTCAACGGCCACTCCATTGGTCATTGGGAGGGCGACACTCTGGTCATCGATACCGCGGGACTCGGGCACAGAACGCCGTTGGGATACAACCGCCTCGACCACGGTCCCCACTTGCATACAGTCGAGCGCATCCATCTGCTCTCGCCTGATAAAATGGTAGACGAAATGACGTTGACCGATCCGGACGTGCTCGCGAAACCCTGGCACACCGTGCATACGTTCACACGCCACCGCGAATGGGATCAGATGGAATTTATCTGCGAGGAAAATAACCGCAACCCAATCAAGAACGGCGAGGTGTCCACGATAATTCGCAAGTAGACGCTAACTACGAAGAAGACAATTCTCGTGCGCACTCTGTGCCGCGTCGCCTAGCGCTGCCCGTGATGGTCCAGATTGTGCATCCGCTTGGCGTCGTCTTCAACGCACACCGGTGATTCCTCTAGCGGCTCCTTCGATGGCTTGATGATCCGCGCCGGCTCGGTCCACGGCTCGGTGAGGACGTTCGGATCATTCACGGTGACTTGGTACGCCAGATCGTCGCCCACTCTCCAAAAACGCTCGATTACGCGCATGGCGGTCGTGTGGAAATATCC
>DATDMO010000221.1:0-2631 GCA_036518755.1 Candidatus Acidiferrales bacterium
CTGCGTGCGGAGAGCGGCGATCACCGAGGGTTTCAAGGCCAGCAGATAGCCGTTGTTTTCTCCCGCAGCCGGAGAAAGAGTCCAATCGGTCAGCTGGGTGTTAACCAGGTCGCGAAAATCCGCGGAAGTTGCGGGATCGACGTCGCGGACGAGTATGTGCGTATCGTCCACGCGCCGAATTTCGCCAAAACCGATGTGCTTGTCGTGAAGCTGTCTTGTCAGCAGATCGATGGTTTGGTCGCAACGCTGTCCGATCGCTTCTTCAACCTGCACCTGCAACACCAGGTGGCTGCCGCCCTTCAGGTCAAGCCCCAGCTTGATGCGGTCCGCAAGGTTCTGCTTCACCTGCATGCCCGAAGTGGGGAATGCAGGCAGCCCGATCACGCCATAAATGCAAAGAACGATGGCGGCGGCAATCAAAACAAACTTCCACTTGAGCTGAGAACTCATGCGAACTGGCTAGCTCTCCTTATTTTCGGCTTGGAGCCCCGCAATAGCGTTTCGCGAAATCTTGATTTTTACCTGTTCGGCTATGCGCAGTTGAACGGCGTCACTCTCTAGTCCAACCACCGTGCCGTAGATGCCGCCATTGGTGATTACCTTGTCGCCGTTCTTCAAGTTGTTGAGCATCGCCGTGACCTTCTTCTGGCGGGTCTGAGCCGGACGAATCATCAGAAAATAGAAAATCCCGATGATCGCTATCATGGGGACCGCAAGCCCCAAAAACGGATTCGATTGAGTTTGCGCTTGGGCGAGCAAAAAGGTACTCGCAGGAGTCGCAATTCCAGCCATTTCTATCATTGCGCCTTTTCCGCCGCAGCGGCACCCGCCCAAACCGGCAGGCTAACGGGAGCTACTCACCGAAGATATTACTCCATTCTTTACCACACCCGGCGCCCGCTTGGGTTTGCCTTCGAGAGGCGTGCCTGAAGGTCAGAACGGAGTCTTTCCAGCTTCCCAAAACGGATAGCGTCTCGGATTCGCCTCATCATGTCAAGGTAAAAGTAGAGGTTATGGTGGGTGTTCAAGATGATTGAGAGAAATTCTCCAGTGGAGTAAAGATGCCGCAGATACGCGCGAGAATATCTGCCGCATACTGCGCATCCGCATTCCTCATCGATCGGCCGCGAATCGCCTGCGTAGCGCGTGTTGCGAATCAGCAGAGGCCCTTCGGAAGTAAAGAGGCAGCCGTGGCGGGCGCTGCGGGTGGGAAGCACACAATCCATCATGTCCACGCCGAGACTCACGTAATCGGCAATTTGTTCGGGCTTGCCGACGCCCATCAGGTAGCGTGGCCGCTCGAAAGGAAGCCGCGATGCCGCAATGCTTGCAATCTCGCAAGTGACCTCATGCGATTCGCCCACCGCAAGTCCCCCGATCGCGTATCCTGGAAAATCGAGATCAACGAGCGCGTCCGCATTCTCGCGCCGCAGTGCCTGATGTACTCCGCCCTGCACAATGCCGAATAGCATCTGCCGCTCGCGATTTCCGCAATGCGCAAAATAATCTCGTGAGCGCCGCGCCCAATCGAGCGTTCTCCGAGCCGCTTCGCGCGCGCGCGATTCACTCGATGGCGCTTCAATGCACTCGTCCAGCACCATCGCGATGTCCGCACCCAGCGCGATCTGAATTTCGAGTGACTTCTCCGGCGAAAGAAAATGCTCCGATCCGTCCAGGTGCGACCGAAACGTTGCGCCTTCGTCGGAAACTTTCCGCAGCGAGCTTAGGCTGAAAACCTGGTATCCGCCGGAATCCGTCAGAATCGGGCGTGGCCAGGACATGAATTGATGCAGCCCGCCCATTCCGCGGATCAATTCGTGGCCCGGCCGCAGATAAAGATGATAGGTATTGCCGAGAAGAATTTGGACGCCAAGGTCTTCCAGGTCTTGCTGAGTCTGACCCTTTACGGTGGCCGCCGTTCCTACCGGCATGAACACCGGCGTATCAATCACTCCATGGGGCGTCGTCAGTCGCCCCAGGCGCGCCCCCGTGGGATCCGTCGCCAGAATCTCGAAGTGAAAACCCATCCGGTCGAGTGTATCAGGAGAAAGCGGCTGTGAGGCCTACCCTCACCAGCACGTACACCACCCACAGCGAGAAAATCCAGGAGAACGCTTTCATAAAAGATAACTTCTTCGGCGCCGCCGCGCTGTAGCCGATCCCCAGTAAAATCATTACCCAAAACGAAAAAAGATCCACGGGCGTCAGCATCGCAACCAGCCACTTTGGAGAATTATCGGCTAGAAATGCTCCGGCATTCGATGCCACCAGATTCTGCAGGTCGATCGTCGCCGGATCCTTGACGAGCAACACCACGATGCCCAGCAGCCCGGAAATCACATTCGGCATCCAGGAATACGATACGATGCCGAGCGACGTCTTGAAATTGAATCTGGTGCCGCCCAATCCGTTCAAAACGCCGAGAAAAATTCCCGCAAGCATCAACGCACCGGCAAAGGGCGCGATGATCACTTCGGCGTACGCCACTCGCGGCGTCCACTTGAGCTGCGCCTCCATCGTCCGTTGCTGCTGTTCCGCTGACAATTGCTGAAAGCGGCTCGAGTTCGCCACCTGTTTGTCGAGGTAGCTGCGCCACCCGACCCGATGACTGAAAAGCGCCACCACGACGAG
>DATDMO010000222.1:0-2031 GCA_036518755.1 Candidatus Acidiferrales bacterium
CGTTCCCATGTCGCCCAGCGTGTATTCGCGCGGGTCGCCCCAGTCCCTGAAGAACGAACGATCCGACGGATCGGCGGGAGGTCTCGCCAAATCCTCCAACATCTTCTTCATCTCGACTTTTCCAACTCGCTTGACGAAGTCCTTAAAGCTCTCGCCCTTTGTCCGGTCCGCCAAATATCGCGAGGTGAGGCGGCTGACCACCTCAGGAATATTCTTCGACGGAATCGCCACAACCGGCAGGCCGTAGGATCCGCCGTTGTGCTCCCATTCACCACCCAGCACCACTTGGAAGTGCGGTACGGCATAACCGGCGACTTTGCGGCTGACTCCGTAGAAGCCCAAATCCGCGACGTGATGCTGTCCGCAACTATTGAAGCAGCCGCTGATTTTGATGTGCAGATTTTCGACGGACTCATCCATCTCCGCGCCCTTTTCAAGCAGACGCTTGCGCAGTTCCGCGGCCAGACCGCGCGAAGACGAGATTCCCAGCTTGCAGGTATCCGTTCCCGGGCACGTAACGACATCGACGATGGCGCTGGCTCCATACTGTCCCAAACCCGCGGCTTCCAGCGCCTCGTAAATGGCGGGCAAATCGCTTTTGCTGACCCAGCGGATGGCAAAATTCTGCTCGACCGTAGTCCGCACTGTCTCCTTGGTGAAGCGGCGAACGATGTCGGCCAAGGACCGCAATTGAGTGGCGGTAATATCGCCAAGAGGAAGCGCGACGGTCACCGTGACAAAGCCGGGCTGCTTCTGAATTCGGGTGTTGTGTTTCAGCCAGCGCTGGAAAGCGGATGCAGCGGATGCGGGCAGTTCACCAGCCGGCCGCAGCGGCTCCTCTTCGAAGCGCTGGGCGCCATCCACAAAATCGGTCCAGCGCGGATCGGGGGTGAGCGTCTTGCGCTCCTCCAGCACCAGCTCGCGGAATTTATCGATGCCCAAATCCTGGATTAGAAACTTGATCCTCGCGCGGCTGCGATTTTTCTTTTCGCCCAGCCGGCCGAATACTCGGGCGACCGACTGCGTGAGCGGCAAAATCTCTTCCACCGGCACGAAGGAATCGAACAGCTTCGCCATGTAAGGGACCGCGCCGAGTCCGCCGCCGACGAATACCTGGAATCCGCGCTTCTCTTCTCCGCCCTCATTCTTGGTAGCGGCGATGAAGCCGATGTCGTGCAAGCTGGTAAGGCCGCAGGCGTGCTGCGAGCAGCCGCTGAAGGCCGGCTTGAATTTTCTGCCGAAATTCTGGCAATCAGGATGGCCGAGCAAGAACTTCGATAGCGCCCTCGAATATGGCGTGACGTCGAATACTTCATCCTGGCAAACCCCGGCATACGGGCAGGCAGTGACGTTGCGAACCGAATTTCCGCAGGCCTCGCGCGTAGTAATATTCGCGGCCGCGAGACGCCGCATCAGCGCGGGCGTATCGTCAATGTGGATGTAGTGCAGCTGAAAATCCTGGCGCGTGGTGACGTGGGCGATTCCATCGGAATACTCCTCGGCCAGATCGGCCATGGTTTCCAACTGACTGGCGTTCATCCCGCCGCCTGGAATCTTGATGCGCTGCATGCCCGGCGCGTCCCACATGGTGTTGGGGCCTTTGGTCAGCTCACCGGATGGATAGGGAATGTGCTGAACTTTGGTACCGTCGTGACGCTCGCCGTTATCGTAACGCTGGCCATAGGTGCCGCGCCGCAGGCGCGTTTCGGCGAAAAGACGCTCGTCGATCTTGCCTTGCTTCCGCAAGGCGATTTCGGTCTCGTAAACATCGATTTCGCGAGCCAGATGCTCCGGCATCTTGCCGGCTAGCTCTTCCTTCCAAGATGAATTGGTTACTTTCATAAACTCAATCAGATGCTGCCCTTATGGAGTCGATGCATCAAGAATATCAAATCCGCCCTGGAAGTGCATCTTCGTGTGGCTGCGCCAGAAGGACTTCGCGGCGCAGCGCGGCGGCGACGGGTTGAATTGGCGGCCCTCGAAGAGTGTCGAGTAGAGTGTACCGTCGTCCTTTGTTTGCAATGACTTGGA
>DATDMO010000223.1:0-2552 GCA_036518755.1 Candidatus Acidiferrales bacterium
CAAACAGTGCGCCACCTTCGACAAAATCCCCGGAAGCGCAATGCGGCAGTACTCCTCATGCGGAACGCGCATCGAATCCAGTTGCGTTATCAAGTCGTTGCCGCGGATGAAGTCGATCACTCGAACCGGGTTGTTGCGGCAATCGCGGAGGGTGCGCCCTTGCATGAAGCGGGAATCCCCCCGCACAAGATCCAGCACAATGCTCTCTTTTTCCGGTCTCCGCACACAAAGAACTTCAAGGGGGCCCAGGGTGACTTTAAACGACTCCTCAATGGCCATCTTGAGGATGGACATGTGTCCGTCGTCAAGGTCCAAGGCGCGCTTGACCCAGAACTTGGGCTGCTCATCGATTCCAAAGCGCCCTTCGCGCTCGTTGCCGCGGATCAGAAACAGAACGCCCTCCAGCTCAATGACGTGATCTCGCTCGATCGCCATGTATTCGCTGGTGTCCCGCCACACCACCGGAGGCCCGGTGAGCGAGGGCATGCCCAGCTGCGCCATCCGTTTGCTAATCCAATCAGTGGTAGATGTCGCGGAACTGTTCAATGAGGGAGCCCCATGATCTTTCATGCCGGTCGCGTTAACTGCCGATGCCATTCGCTTTGTGCCGGGCGCGGCGAGATCGTCGCCGGCTCCAGATGCTTTTCCGGCCTAGCCTCGCTCAAAACTGAAACTGCAATTGGGTCTGGACTGTATTGGTCAGATTGGTGCGCGCCTGATTGTCCACCAGACCGTAGTTGGCCTGCAACTTGACCCACGGAGAGACATACCAGTTCATCCCTCCGAGGTAGGTTCCGACGCGGCTATTCGGCACGCCCAGATTGGCGTTGAACGTATCGTAACGAAGAACGCCTTCCAGCTTGGGAACGAATCGGTATGCGGCGAGCGCGTACCAGCCCTGGCGGCGAATCGTCCCGTCGTGACCCCAGAGATATTCGCCCCAGATCGTGGTTCGGCCTCTCACAAAACTGAGCTCCAGGTCCGCGCGGTCCTTGCTGATTTGGCTGGCGCCGCTCGCGCCGTCGTAATAATCTCCGGCGATCGTCAGCCCCCGAAAGGGATTGACCGCGACCCGCATCGCCGCGTCTTTGCGGCGGTTGTCGTCGAGTCGATTGATGCCCGCGCCGTTAAAAACGCCAAAGCTGTAGCTGATCAGCGGGCCGGCATCACGCTGGATGAGGCCTCCCTCGAGCATCGCGCCGATGTCCCGGCCGTCACTGCCATTGTCGCGGCCCGGGGCGAAGCCGTTGACGACGTTGGAGCGCGATATGGTGAAAAGGTCGCGCGGAGAGTTGAAGCTTTCCTGACTGAACGGAATGCGGAATTGCCCGACGGTAACTCGGGCGTAGGGCGAAGGATTCCAATCGTAACGCGCGTCGAGCAGGATGGGGCTATCCACGACGTCCACTTGGACACGAAAGTCCGAGCGGGGTGTGAGATCCCCACGCAGCTCAAAGCGGGCACGGCGGATCTCGAAGGGATTCGTCGTTCCGGCGGCATCCGTCCAACGCGCCTGCACAAATCCACTCAGCTTCAGCGGAATCGGGCCTTTGATCAGACTCTCTGTTTTGGCGAGCGGCGCTTGCGCGGGTGTGAGGTTCACCGCGGAAGCGGCCGATCGTTCCTGCGTTGGTGTTGGACTCGGCTTGGCGCTTTCAATTGACGGAGCGACCTGTGTTTCGTTGTCGGCCTTGATCTGATTTCGCAAGTCGGCGGCTTCCCGCTCGGTCACCACGTGCTTCTTCACCAGCAGGTCCAGCAGGCGGTCCACATCGGAAGCCCGGGCGCTCTGCGGCATAAAAACCAATATCGCCAAAAGGGAGATACTAAGTGTCCGAGTCGGCTTCGACATGGAATCCTCCACGGTGCTGGCAAGACTTCGAAGGACTAATCCCGGCGGGGTCGAGGGGAGAGCCGATTCCTTCTCACGAGCAAGCACCCGAGCGCGATGGCTAGCTTGCTAATGAGCTCACCGCGCGTGCCTTGGCGATTGAGAATCGCCGTGCCGCCGCAAGCAGGCCCTTCGCCCATTCGGGCGTCGCCGCGGCGTGGACATGAGTATAGCTTGCCCAGACCGAATGTGTCAGCAAAGCGTCGCGACCCGGCATGCTCCCGGTCCCGCGTTCAACGGCGCAGGCGGTCTCCAGACCATTTCCGGCAGGAACAATCCTGGAATAATGGAACTCATGGCCGCGCAGCCGCGTGCCGGCTGGGTAAAAAGGATTGTTGCGATCCACACGGAGCTCGACGTATCCATGCCCCTGCGGAGAAGCACAGACCTCGACATCGAACGGGAAGACGCCCGCCATCGGGAATCGCTCACCTTTCCAAAGGATCGCTTTCGAGAGCAGCATCATCCCGCCACATTCTGCGTAAATCGGCAGTCCAACTACGGCTCGCTCTCGCAGCGAAACCAGCAACGAGGTGTTGCCCCGGATCGCGGCGGCGTGCGTTTCCGGAAACCCGCCTCCGATGTAGAGGCCGTCCAAATCGTCAGGGAGCTTTGAAGTTTGAAGCGTCGAGAGACGCACCAGACGGGCGCCGGAGGCTTC
>DATDMO010000224.1:0-2656 GCA_036518755.1 Candidatus Acidiferrales bacterium
GCGGAGGAGGTGGAGAAATTCGACGCCGGTATGTTGGTGAAATTTGACTTTGTCCGAACGTCCCGCTTCAAAATCAGCCAGAAACGCGTTGAATTTCCGTTGGTTCGCAAGAAAATCAAGGCTTTCGAAGTGGTAGGCGACCTCGACGCCTCCCATCTTTTCAGCAAACGACGCAGCTTATCGCGCCACTATGCGGGTGAGTTTCACTCTACCGAACGGCTTATGCGTCCCATTCACGACGTTGTCCATGATCCACTGCCAGGAGTCTGTTTTTGGATCATAAAGGAAATCATTCGTGAAACCGACTGCTCCTTTCTCGTCCTTCCACAGGAACAGCAACTCGTTGTCTTTCGGCGCAGCCGCGCCGATTGCTTCAGGGCCGATTCCCCAGAAATTGTCCAAGAAGAGTATCGGATAGAGCTTCTTGGCCTCGTTCCATCCGATATGGATGAATGCATCGTACTGAGGCTTGCCATCGGCTGTCTTTTCACGTGAAACCTCGTGTAAGCGTAGATATTGATGATTGGCTACCCATTCGCCAGTAACGTCGTGCGTCGTCTGGCGCCCAGCAATCGTTCCCTGCAGGATCCACTTGCCCACAAGGTGATCGAGCAAAGGAGAATTAACAGGTGGCCGCTGCGCCACAGCAGCGGACGCGAACAGCACGATAAAAATAGCTGCTAACTTCTTCATTACATCCCCCACTTTCTCGAGGCTGGAGTCCGCACAATCTTCCGGTGTAGTTCGGTAAGACCAGGAGCGTGCTCCGCGTCTTAGGCGTCCTATGGCGTAGGCTGTCAAGAACGAAGGTTACTACAAAACGTGTGTACGAGCCGGAAGACGTCCTGCACGCGTTGGAATATGGCCGGATCGATGATGATGCGTTCCCTTGTAGGTCGTTTCGCCCCATTGGTAGAGACCCATGTAAAACGGGTTCTTCAGTATCCGGTATCGCAGTGAGTTTCTCCACCGCGAAGGAGCGATAAGCGGCGAGGTCCTTCACCACAACATGCAGCAAAAAATCGGAGTCGCCGGAGGTGATGTAGCATGCGATCACTTCGGGCAATTTCGACACGGCCTTTATAGATGCTTTCGCGTCGGTATTGTTGTGCCGGTCCTAATCCGCAGTTTGAGCAGCTAGGTCGTTCATCCGGTCTCGTGTCGGCTGGAGAACTCCACGTTCGATCTGGTGTACAAGGCCAGTAATTGCGGCGTTCATATGTACCGGCACTCCGGACGCGTGGCCTAACGTCACGACATAGCCGTTGATGAAGTCGATCTCAGTTTTCCGGCCACGCTCGAAGTCCTGGAGCATCGAGGGTTTGACGTCTCCATAGAAAGCAATCACAGCCTCGACCCACGACTGATAGTGTTCCTCAGCGGCAAAATGGCTCGGCCATCCGGGCGGAATCGGGTCCACGGCCAGACGCTCCAGCCGCGTGCCAATCGCAAGTGCCACGGATAACGCTTCCTCGTACGTCCGTCGGAAGACCTTCTTGCCTGCCTCCGTTTCCATGTACTGACGCATGGTTTGCGAACAGAGCGCACCGAGGGTTGTAACCGAGCAATTGATCAGGAGTTTCGACCAGATGGCACCAGTCAGGTTTGAAGATACCTTAACCTCAATCGCTCGACCTAAGGCGCGCGCCACCCGCTCGACGCGCTCACTGACACCACCAGCAAGTTCGCCTATCAGTAAATGCCCTGCATTCTTCTGCTCGTAGACGCCGGGTTCCACCATCGTGGCACCAAGATTTGAGAATCCACCGAGGACCTTATCTTCGCCTAGACGATCCGCGAGCACCCGTGCAACGCCGCCGTTCTGTATAGGCAACATAACTCCTTCGGGGGCAAGTAGGCCCACCACGTGGGGCGCGACTTCCAGCGCGTCCTGCGCTTTGGTGGCAAGCAGGATCAGGTCAAATTGGCTTCCCTTTTTGTAATCTTCAATTGCGGCAACGTCGAGAACGTCTGTTCTTACCTCTCCTCCGATGCCCGTTACTCGCAGACCCGATCTTCGTAACGCCGCCGCAGAATCCGTGTTGCGAGCCGCAAGCCGGACGGGCAATCCTGCACGGACCGCACCCGCAGCAATGGTTCCGCCTAACGCACCGATTCCCACTATCAGTGTTTGCATTTTGAAATCTCTAGCGACGATCTAAGACACAAGCGCGGATGGCGGCACCTCGATTTCGCCGCTTGCGATGTGGGCCGCGGCGCCACCAACGCTGACAGAGGTTACGACGCCTCTGCCCTTACGCGCCTCCGCGTCGATTTCGCTTCGGCGCCCCATCGAGACACCTTGCTGGATCGAAAGGCGGTAGGCCATCCCGCCAAAATCGGGCTTCGATGCCATTGCCCCGACGAGGCCGGCACAAGCGGCGCCTGTCGCGGAATCTTCTTCGATGCCCATCGCGGGTGCCCACATGCGAGCATAGAGCTTGCCGCCATCCCGTAGATTTCCCGCGAAGAAAAAGATGTGGGGGGACCACGCTCGTGAGAGCGTTGTCGCCCACGCAGCCCGATTGATTGTCGCCCGATCGACGACCTCGTTCGAGCGCAGTTGCGCAAAACAGAATGGGACACCGACGCCCGCGAAAAAGACTTGGCTCACCTCGGTGGGCTCGATGGATAGGACGGCGGCGAGATCAGTCAG
>DATDMO010000225.1:0-3711 GCA_036518755.1 Candidatus Acidiferrales bacterium
GAAGCTCCTTCACTGACGAAATAGAGAACCGGAACAGCCAGCCGCGAGAGCAGAGTGGACGCAACCTCGCCGGCCATCAGCGAGATCGCGAGTCCCTGAAAGATTGGGTCGAAGAGTATCACGCTGGCACCGACGACGACAGCCGCGGCTGTGAGAAGCATGGGGCGGAAGCGGACTGCGCCTGCGTCGATGACCGCGTCTTCGAGAGACAAGCCATGCTTGCGTCGCAACTCGATGAAATCGACGAGAATGATCGAATTCCTGACGATGATTCCCGCGCCGGCGATGAACCCGATCATTGAAGTAGCGGTGAAGAATGCGTGCATCAGCGCGTGAGCGGGCAGTATGCCGACAAGCGTCAGCGGAATCGGCGCCATGATGACCAGCGGAGTGCGAAACGAGCGGAACCATCCGACTACGAGCACGTAGATCAGAACCAGGACAGCCGCGAACGCGAGGCCGAGGTCGCGAAACACCTCGACGGTAATGTGCCACTCGCCGTCCCATTTCATCGAGTAGCGATCGGTATTTTCGGGCAGGGTCGTGCCCATGTACTGCCGAATGGAGTAGCCGTCGGCGAAAGGGATGCGACTGATGGCCTTTTTCATTTTCAGGATCGCGTAAACGGGGCTCTCGATTACGCCCGCGACGTCGCCTGTGACGTAGACGACCGGGCGCAGATTCTTGTGATACACACTGGTATCGATCACGGTCTGCTGCGGACGAGTGATTTCGCTGAGTGCAACCTCGCCGCCCGATACTCCGGGAAGCTTTAGGTTTCCCAGCTCCGCGATGCCGGAACGATCGGGCCGAGAAAGGCGCACCACGATCGGAATGTCTTCCCGGGAGGCTGGATCGTGCAGGAGTCCCGCGGAGGCGCCTGCTAGGGAGATCTCGGCGCTTCGCGCCACGTCCGCAGCGCTCAGGCCGTGCAACGCGGCCTTGTCGAGAATCACGTTGACGTTGTACTTGGTTTGCTGATCTTCGACGTACCAGTCCACATCGACGACGCCCGGCGTCTGCTGAAATATCTTTTTGATCTTCGCTGCGAGGGCGGTCTGGCCAGCGTAATTTGGGCCGTAGACTTCGGCAACGAGCGTTTCCAGCACCGGAGGGCCTGGCGGCACCTCGGCGACTTTGATACGGGCGCCAAACGGCGCGCCGATCTTGTCGAGCTCGGGCCGCAGGCGGCGTGCGATCTCATGGCTCTGCGCGCTGCGGTCATGGCGGGAGAGCAGATTTACCTGGATATCGGCTTGGTTCGGCTGTGAGCGCAAGAAGTAGTGGCGGACCAGCCCGTTGAAATTGTAAGGGCCCGACGTGCCTGAGTAGATTACGTAATTGACAACTTCGTTCTGCTGGCCGAGGTAGCTCCCGAGGGCTTGCGCGACACGCGTGGTTTGTTCGAGGGTCGTCCCATCGGGCATGTCGACCATGACCTGAAATTCGCTTTTGTTGTCGAAGGGCAGCATCTTCACCTGCACCCATTCGAGCGGAATGAAGGCGATCGCGCCGAGGAGCAGCACCACGACAACGCCGAAGAAAATCCATCGGCGTTGCGCGCTGCGGAGCAGAGGAGTCATCACGCGACGATACAGTCTTGTCGTCCAGCCTTCCGCAGCGTGTCCGCCATTGGGGCGATCGCCGTAATGACGGAGCAGAATCAGAGCCGCCCACGGCGAAACGACGAAGGCGACCAGCAGCGAGAAAAACATCGCCGCGGAGGCTCCTACGGGAATGGGCCGCATGTAGGGACCCATCAAACCGCGGACGAATGCCATCGGCAGAATCGCGGCGATCACCGCGCAGGTGGCGAGAATGGTCGGATTCCCCACTTCATCCACCGCTTCGACGGCCACTTGGGCAAGAGAGCGGCCGCGATTTTCCGCAAGGCGGAAATGGCGCACGATGTTTTCGACGACCACGATGGCGTCGTCCACCAGGATGCCGATGGAAAAGATCAGCGCGAACAGAGTGACGCGGTTCAGCGTGTAGCCATAGAGGTAGAAGACCGCGAGGGTGAGCGCCAACGTCATCGGAATGGCGACAAGGACGACGCCCGACTCGCGCCAACCGAGGGCCAATGCGATCAAGGCCGTCACAGAAAGCGTGGCGAGCAGCAGGTGCTGCAAAAGCTCGTTTGATTTGTCCTTGGCGGTCTCGCCGTAGTTTCGCGTAACGGTGACGTTCAGGTCCGGCGGCAGCGTGTTGCCCCGGAGAGAATCGACTTTCTGCAGGACCGTTTCCACGATCTGGGTCGCGTTCGCGCCCTTGCGCTTGGCGACTGTGATTGTGACCGCAGGGTATTGCGAGCTGGCCGCTCCGGCCGTCGCGCCACGAGCTTTGGTGAACAGAACGTAGTTGTCGGGCTCGGCGGGACCATCTTCCAGCTTTTCGACAACGTCGCGAAGATAGACCGGACGCCCTCCGTGGACGGCGACGACGACGGACTTGAGATCGTCTGCCGTTCGAAAGAAATTGCCGGTTTCAACCTGATATTCCTGATTGCCGCGCGCGAACATTCCGCTCTGAGTTCGCGTGTCCGCGGCGCCGAGCTGGGCGACAATCGAGGCGGGCGTGAGACCGTAGGCGGCGAGGCGCTGCGTATCCAGCACGACGCGCAGTTGGCGAGACAGCCCGCCAATTAAGCGAGTTTCCGAGACGCCCTCCACCTGCCGCAGCGAGTGATCGAGTTCGGCGGCAGCCAAGCGCAGGCGGTATGCGTCATAGTTCTTGCCCCACAGCGTCAAGGCGAGGATCGGAACGTCGTCGATGGAGCGAACTTTTATGATCGGCTGGGAAACGCCTTGCGGGATACGGTCGAAGTTCGAATAGAGCTTGTTGTAGGTCCTGACGATCGCATCGTCCTCGTTTGTCCCCACGTAATAGCGCACGATCACCATGCTCAATCCCGGATGGCTGATCGAATAGACGTACTCGACGCCGGGAATTTCGCGGAGCAGCTTTTCCATCGGGACGCTGGCGCGCTGGGCAACTTCCTCAGCCGATGCGCCGGGCATCTGCACGAAGACATCCAGCATGGGAACAATGATCTGGGGTTCTTCTTCGCGTGGCGTTTCAAGGATGCTGAATGCGCCCAGCGCAAGCGCTGCGATCAGGGCCAGCGGAGTGAGCTTCGACTGAATGAAGATGCGCGCCAGGCGGCCGGCAAAACCGGTAACGGATACGCGGCTTTCGTCGTGGGCCGAATCGTTCATGGTCGCGGCTCGATGCGTTTGCCGGCAAGCTGACGGTCGCCCGGTGCGGCGGCGATACGTTCACCGCTCTCAAGGCCGGAGAGAACCTCGACCTGCGGGCCGAGCACGTTTCCGGTGGTGACGTAACGCAGCGTGGCGATGTTGCCGGAGTCCAGCACGTAGACCGCTTGCATCTGCCCTCGCTCAATAACAGCGCTTTTGGGAATCGTCAGTGCCGACCGAGTACCGCGTGGAAAGCGAGCGCGGCCGAAGAGGCCGGAACGCAGGCGTGCATCAACGGGCAGGTCGATTTTGACAAGGAAGCTCCGGCTGGCCGGATCGGCGGCCGGAACGACCTGGCTCACTTTGCCCGAGGTTTGGGTCGATCCGAGCGCCTCGATTGTCACATTCACCAGGCTGCCGAGACGAACCGGCGCCATTTCGCTTTCATTCAGCATGGCCTCGAGACGATAGCGGCTCGTATTCTCCAGCGTAAAAAGCGGCGTACCCGGAG
>DATDMO010000226.1:0-2953 GCA_036518755.1 Candidatus Acidiferrales bacterium
CGTTCACTCTTTGTTCCGTTGGCAGCTTGCTTGCTGTGGTCAGTTTCGCAGCGCCAAAACCATCACCCAGGTCCGCTCCACTCACATTCGGGCATCCGATTATCAGTGGCATTGGGGGAGTTGGTTTCGAGCAGGGACTGCGGCAGGATCCTTCGAATCCGAACCTCCTCTACACTAGCGTGCCCGGCTCGCTTTCCTCCGATACCAGCTGGGTTTGGCACTCCCTCGACGGCGGTAAGACTTTCAAATGGGTCGTCGCCGCCACGGCTCTTGAAGGGAAATACACCACCTGCTTCGGCGGCGGTGATACCGAAACAGGCGTGGATTCGGCGGGGCATCTCTATTTTGCCGACCTGACGCTCGCAAACTTTAGTACTTCCCGCTCGGACGACCAAGGTGCGACCGCCACTTGTAGCAACACCGGCGTCCCAGATGAAGTAGTTGACCGCCAATGGTACGCGTTCGACGGCGACCCGACCAATGGCGGGAGCATTTACCTAACAAATGACGAATTCGCGCACTCCCCAGCAATGTGCGGCTCACCTACGAACTTCGGTCAGAACGTGCTGGTCATGTATCGTTCGCCGCTGCCAGGCGGGGAAGCGACGGCCGGGATCGAATTTGGTCCGGCAAACGACGTCAGTAACCCGCTGGGTTGCGACGAAGGCATTATGGGCAACAATGAGGTCAGTTCTGTCGCCACCACTTTGGGTCAGCCCAACGGCTCCGGCGGATTTGTCACCCTCCCGACACCGGTTAAGCATGTTTTCGTCGTCCACGATGATGCGTTCCTGAACAGGATTTTGATCGGCCGCTGCTTCCCAGTGGCATTTGGTCCGCCTGTCCCAAATGTAAGCGATCCGAGCGGCTTGAATTGCGTCGATCTGCCCGTAGCGGATCTCGGTTCGACGAATAAGACCGGCGCGAATTTCCCCACGATGGCGATCGACAACGCGGGCAATCTTTACGTCGTTTGGGAGCAAGCACCTATCGATAGCAGCGGCCAGGTGGTCGGCGACACGGTGCTCAAGTATTCATTTTCTACCGATCAAGGCAACACTTGGGCCGCTCCGATTCAAATTAATACATCAGGTTCACCCGTAGGAACTCTCCACAACAACGTGTTTGCATGGGCCGTGGCTGGAGACGATGGGCGTGTGGACATCGCCTGGCTCGGCACGCCCGGCGTCGCCCCTAATCCTTCTAACGGCCCCGACTCGTGCGTCGGCTGCGACTGGAGCCTGTGGCTGGTGCAGACATTGAACGGCCACGCTGCTGCTCCAACCTTTACAGCGCCAATCTTGGCCAGTGGACACTTTATCCATCGCGGCAGTATGTACACTCTCATTGGCGGTCAGAACGGCGACCGCACCCTCGGCGATTTTCTGCAACTGCGGATGGGTCCAAACGGCGAAGCAGAAATCGGCTACGCCGACTCGAATAACATTGACGAAGCCTCTGCGCCGCATGGCATGTTCGTCCGGCAAAACGCCGGCAACGGCTTGTTAGTAGCGCACTCGCCCGTAAATATTCCGGGGCTGGCACCCTTTAATACCGTCTCCGATCCCAGCGGCGACGGCAAGTATGAGGCAAACGGTCTTAGCAGCGCCAACATGCCCCAGCTTGACGTCACTAGCTCGAGCGTCAAACTCCTCACTAAGGCACCTTGTTCAAACGCGGCTCCTTGTTATCAGGTGGTGATGAAGCTAAACAACTTGTCTCTCGCACCGACAATCAATCAGGATCCCGACCTTGATTTGGTCTGGCTGACCCAATGGTTCGTTCCATCCACGACGGATTCGAATGGTGGAAAGAATTTCTTCGTCTATGCCGAGTCGTTCAACGGTAGCGCGCTACAGTGCTTTGCTGGCGAAAATGCCGAGCAGGTAGTCGGTGGCGGGGTCACCCTCACATATCCCGGCGTGACCCAACTGCCGGCCGCGAACTGCCGATCGACGACCGGCCCAAACGGCACGATCACAATTGACGTGCCACTCTCCGATGTGAACGAGCCGGGTGCGATTGATAATCGCCTCCATGAAGTCACCGCAAGCACGATGACGCTTCAACAGCGTGCCAACACCGTCCCTCCAGTCTCTGGGATTGGCGGCTCGCTGTTTAACCTCATTGACGTGGCACAAGGATACACATTCGATTCCACGATGCACTGAAGGACGTAGCCATGTTGCGCGTGCAGCCGGCACGGCTGCCGCTACCGAGGTCGGCTATTTCAAAATCACAACTTCGAGCTCACCGTCGCGGCGGAGCACGTTTACTCCGACGTCGCCTTCATCGTGTCTGGTGAGCAAGAGATCAACGCGCGCATCGCCGACTTTCAGACCGCGAATGCTGACCTTGGGAAGGAAAGCCGGCAAAACCGGCTTGGAAAAAACCAGCGTTTGTGCGGGAGCCGACACGCTCAAGCCGAGACAAGCTTCGAGCAAAAGAAAAATCGCCGCCGACGCCCAAGATTGCGGAGCGCAGGCTACGGGGTAAAGCGTCGGCGACTCACCGGGACGTCTGGGAAAACCGCAAAATAGTTCCGGCAAACGATGCAGATCGAAGAAAAGAGTGGCATCCAAAAGGCCTGCGAGGACCATCGCTGCTGACTCCTTCAATCCATATCGGGCGAATCCCGCAGCAATCAAAGAGTTATCATGCGGCCAGACCGATCCATTATGATAAGACATCGGGTTATAGCGCGCTTCGCTGCTGGCCACGGTGCGGATTCCCCACCCGGTGAACGACGTTTCGCCCGTGAGCGTTGCCATTACACGGCGGGCGTGTTCGTCAGTTGCGATACCAGCGAATAGACAGTGGCCTGCATTCGAGCTACGCACGCGGCAAGGCTGCTTGTTTCCATCCAGCGCAAGCGCGTATGTGGAAAGCTCGTCGCACCAAAAGGCTTTCTCGAACCTGCGAGAGAGCGTTTCCGCCTGTTTTGACAACTCTC
>DATDMO010000227.1:0-6876 GCA_036518755.1 Candidatus Acidiferrales bacterium
GAAGCGCCACCCTCCAAGACCCACTGCTCATCATTGTGGCCGTTTACGATGGCAATGGTGTCCCTTCCATTACTTTCCCGGGCGCTACCACAGCTACGGTTGGCACCTACCATTTGACGGCCACCACAGCCACAATTACCACGGGTACCGTTTTTGAGGCTCTCGGCTTGTCCGCCGGCGGGTCTGTGAGTTTTGGCAACCTAAAGGACGCGGACGTAGCGGACGGCTTTGCCGCGCCGACCAGCTTTACGCTCTATGCGTTCGCCCTCCCGACCAACCTGACCTCCACCCCGATCACGATCGGCGAAAGTGGAGCCGCGCTGGGTTCCTTCATTCTCGCGTATGACTGCAAGAATGGAACGGGAAGCAGCTCGGGGTGCGCCAAGAACGGCGACAGGGCGCAGACCGTGGCTACGAACATGGGTATACTCGACGGCCACAGGGTTCCAGAACCAACAAGCCTGGGACTTCTGGGCCTTGGTCTCCTGAGTTTGGCACTGTTTACAATTCGCCGTCCGGCGACAAACTTGGCCTAAACCGAACTTCAACCGTTGGCGAAAGCCCCGAGCCCCCAAAGGGTTCGGGGCTTTTTTCTTTGTGCTCCTCCGCTCTCGGCATCCAGACGCGTCGTTGGGGTTCTTTGCGCATCGCAGAGTTTGTTGACCCGCAGTGGTTCACACTGTTGGTCAAACAGGTGGTTTCTATCCCCTCTGGCGCCAAAACTAGCCTGCAAACGCATCTAGTTGAAGGGATCCTTTGCTGCAATCTAGAAAGAATTCCAGGCTTGGAATCGTCCTCGAAGCGCGCGTTGGAAGCAAGAAAAGAGAAACCCGCCGGGCGACGGCGGGTTTCGGAGCTGCACGCTGTTTATATGCCTCCTCTCAGGACCTTGCCAGGCGACGGCGAGCAGCACCCACCAGGCCCAGTAGGCCCATGGCCAGCAACGACAAAGTTGCAGGCTCAGGTGTTGGAGTGGCAGGTGTGCCAGTGATCACCAGACTTTCGCTTAAAGGAGAGTCAGCAGCGATGGCATCTGAAGAATTCTCCGTGAACGCCACAAACATCGTTCCGGCGGAGAAAGTGCCTGGAGCAATGACGGTCGATGTCTGGCTCCCGCTTAGCATTTGACCAGTGTCGAAGTCGGTGACGTGGAAACCGGCATCCGCCGAAGTAAACGACGGATCGTTCGAGACAGAGTTCGCAAAATTGTGGTTGTTGCCGCCGGTTTCGCCCAGCGCCGCCCACAAGGTGCTATTGCTAGGCGAAGTGAAGTTTGCGCCGCTGGTGACCGGTGTCAGAAGCGCAATCCACAGTTCACCGCTCTCGTTACCACTTCCATTGCCAACCAGAGTGACGTCAAATGTGGGATTGGTGCTGGAAGTTGTTTCAATGCCGCCTGGGGAACAGGTCGTGGAGCCCGTGCAGACGATCTGAAGACCGTCAGCGCGGGCCGACGTGGCTGAAACCAAGACGGCAAGGAGTGCTGCCGCCAAAAGGGTTACTTTCCTCATGGTGTGTCGCTCCTTCTGGCTGGTCCAGATATTGTGGGAGCGTAGTGCTGCGGGAGGTATCGCTGAGGAACTGCATTTTGGCCTCATGGCTACCGTAAAGGATCTGCTGTAGCCAGGTTGTGCTGCGCCTGGGCTCCGATTCACCTCTAAGGTACACATAGAAAGTGACTTAGAAGCCGCAGGGGCGAGCTTTTGCCACCGCATCCGCGCGGATCCGCAGAAGCTCTCAGCTCAAAGACCAAGCTGATTTCCGAAACGAGGTCGGCCGCGGTAAGGTGCGTTGACGCTCGTTGTCTGCGGATGCTATAAAAGGCAAGCGTTTAGCTTCCCGGTGGGGCCGTGGCGCAGTTGGGAGCGCGCCTCGATGGCATCGAGGAGGTCGTGGGTTCGAATCCCATCGGCTCCACCAATTCCGTTTGATGCCCTTCTTTGCGTGCATCCCCTCGGAGCCAGTCAACAGGCCGATTCTAGATCGGTCAGATCCAGAACCTGCGGACTGCAAACCCTCATTCGAAAGGCGCTACGTATACAGAGGGATTACAAAGAGCACGTCTGTGATGACCTACTGACCCGTATGGCCTCTGCCAAGTCGTGAATGGCCAGGCCGTTCTGCAACATCGTTGCGAACGCACAGTTCCGGGTGCCGACCCTCGGCTGCGGCGTTTTCGGCCTGCAGGGTAACGATCACACGGGTTACTCCAACTACAACAACTCGCAGGTTACAGTCCGTTTGGTCATGGGCTCTCACTGCAGGGGAGCCCCACCCCTCCCTCCCGCCGGCTCTCTTATTTCGCGCGTTTGAGGGCATGCTTTTCAGCGACGTTTAACTCCAAAGCCATCACGGCTAACCCTCGCATTCTAAAGCTCGTTGGCGGGTGGTTTTTCGGGCGGTACAGGGCGCTTTACGCCTTGGGCACAATTTTCTGTTATGCTTGGAAACATAGCCGCGAAGGTGGTGTCTAACTTATACAGCGGGACGCCCCAGGGAAGCGGCGGAGCCTATGTCCGAACTGGCACAAAGTTTGCCGTGGGGGCGGGACGAAGACGGGCTGATTACGGAACTTCAGGCAGGTTCCGAATCGGCGTTTGATTATTTGGTTTCGTCCTATCACGCGAGCGTATACAACCTGGTCTACGGGATTCTAGGAGACGCGGCGGACGCCGCTGACGTTACGCAAGACGTCTTCCTGCGGGTGTTCCGTGGAATACGTGGATTCCGAAGAAGCAGCTCGTTGAAGACATGGTTGTACCGGGTTTCGGTGCGGCAGGCGCTGAATCATCGACGATGGTGTTGGCGGCACCACCGCTTGCAGATTTCGATCGACTCGGACGAAGAGGAAAAGAGCGCGACGCTCAAGCTGAGGGATTTGGAGGCGACTCCTTATGAGCAGTGCGCCGCGCATGAAACGCAGGCGACGGTGCGGCGGGCGCTTGCGGCGTTGCCGACGGTTTTCCGCAGCGTGGTAATCCTGCGGGATTTGGAAGGACTTTCATACGAGGAGATCGCCGAAGTTGTCGAAGTTTCGGTGGGAACGGTAAAATCCCGAATTTTGCGAGGACGCCGAATGCTGAGGGAAATCCTCGACCCCGTTTTGCGTTCTGCTCAGGCGCAAGGCAGCCAAACGGCCAGCCACCACGGCACACGAAGTAACGTGCCCACTCGCGTGATGGCCGAGCTTACAAGCTCTCGAACACTTGGCATTTACGGGGATGAAACGTTGGCCCTCAAAGGAGTCCATGGAGTACAGTCATGAACTGCAGCGACGCCCAGCATAGTTTGCCCGGTTATATCGACGATAGTATTGTCGCGAGCGAGCGAGCGCGCTTGCGGGAGCACCTGCATGGCTGCGCGGACTGCCGCGAGGAACTGAAGAGCTACAGTTTACTGGCCACTCATCTCGCTCACGTGGAACCGATTCGCCCGCCGGCGAGTCTGGCGCTGCGTATTCAAGTGCAGGCTTCGCGACGGCGGTTGCCATGGGCCACGCTGACGCGGGCGTGGAATCGCGTGCTGCTGATTTCGCAAAATATTCTTGAGCCTCTGGCCGTCCCTGCGACCGGGGGCGTGTTGACTGCAGTGGGAGTTTTCTTGCTGGTGGTTCAGAGCATGCTGGGGGGGATGCCGGCTGGGGGCGTTTACACCGATGATTTGCCACTGAATTTGGTGCAGCCCGCGCAGCTCGAAAGCCTCGCGCCCTTTCCGGTGCCGGGTATCGGCGGTGCAAGCGGCCGGGCGACCTCAGGAGATCTGTTGCTGGAGGCGACGCTCGACGCGCAAGGCGGAGTGGTCTTCTACAAAATCCTTTCGGGTCCCACGGATGCAGCGGTACAGCATCAGATCGATCAAGTACTTTTGTTTTCGCGCTTCCGTCCGCAGCTTGGTTTCGGGCGGCCGATGGGCGGCGGGCATGTGCTTCTGAACTTCAATCAAGTTCACGTGCGCGGCTAGCATCCGGCACGAGCCGGTATCAACTCACACCTTTCTGCTCAATCCTATTCTTTGTCTAGAGGGCGATTGCGCCCAGCCAGTTGAGTCGCAAACCGTTCCGAAAAGGCTACGGTTCCACTTTGCCTGACAATTTGCTTTGCTGCTCTTCCTTCGGAGAAGCAGGTTCGACGATGATTTGGCCGTAGTCCCACGGATATTCCTTGCAGTGGTAGACATACGTTCCGGGTTTGTCCAAAACAACTGAGCCGATATCGAGAGGCTGGAGAGGGCCCGTGGTCCATGATCCGTCTTCCGCGACGACGGTGTGGACCATCGTGCCGTTGTTTCTCCAATACACTCGCTCACCTGCTTTGACCCGCACTCGATATGGATTGAACTCGTATTCGTCGATGATGTAGTGGGAACCGGTGATGCCCATGTCTCGCGCAAGCGTGGTGGTCTCGATCGTCGCAGTATCCTTGATTTGTCCGGAAAATTCTTCCTGAGGCGGAAGGGCCGGGGCTGGATGCTGCGGCAGTGTTCCGCCCAATTTGAATGCCCACACGTTGCCGCCGACCACCGTAGCGATGTACTGTTCGCCCGCATTTTCAAAGCTGATCGGCGGGCTCCCGCCGAGGTCGCCGGTTTGAAACTGCCATAAGAGCGATCCGTTGGAGGCATCGTAGGCTTGCAAGTTGCCATCGCCGGCCATCTGAAACACGAGGCCTCCGGCGGTGGCGAGCGCGCCGCTCGGCCGTTCCGTGTGGAATTCCTTCTTCCAAACAACCTTGTCGGTACGGCTATCCACTGCGGCCAGAACGCCGAAATCCAATTTGCTCAGCCCGGGCACGCGTGACGTGAGGCTGAGAGTGAAAAAATCGGGATCCTGCGAGCGCCGGAACCATTGCAATCCGGCGTTCCCGGTCGCGTAGAAAAAGCGCGTCTGCGGATCATAGGCCATTGGCGTGGCGCGCATGCCGTAGACCGGCACAAGAACGTTCGGCTTCTTGGCGGAGGCGGCGGTGAAGAAACATCCCACTTCGAAGCCGTGAGCTATCGGTTGCGCTTTCCAGTACCCACAATCCGGCAGGACGGGTTCTGCACCCACCGGGTAGGGCTGAGTCGGAGCTGTTTTCTGAGACGGCTCCTGCGGTACGGGGCGCTCTTCGACGCGGTCGAGCGGCTTTCCGGTAACGCGATCGAGCATGAAGAGATAGCCATCCGTGCGCATCGCTGCGATGGCCTTGCGAGGCTGGCCGTTGATATCTGCGTCGAAAAGTACTGGCGCTTCGGCAACGTCGGCTTCCCAGATGTCGTGATGCACCATCTGGTAATGCCAGCGAAGCTTGCCGGTCTTGGCGTCAAGGGCAACCACGCAGTCGGTATACAAGTTGTCGCCGGGACGATTTTCGCCGCCGTACTGCGGGACAGCATTTCCGGTGGCGTAGAACACCAAGCCGAGTTCCGGGTCGGTCGCCCCGACCAACCAGACAGCGCCGCCACCGTGTGTCCAGGAGTCATTGTTCTTCGGCCACGTCTCGGAGCCCGGCTCTCCCGGCGCGGGCACGACGAAAAAGCGCCAGGCCTCGCGGCCAGTCTGCGCATCGACAGCGACGATCTGGCCCCGGTATCCATAGTCCGCATTCAAGCCAACGGATACCAATCCATCGGCGTACAAGGGCGCACCGGAAGCGCCTGCGGTCGGCGCATGCACCGGATCGCCCAAGTAGGTTTTCCAGACAAGCTCCCCAGTTTCCTCGCGCAGGGCGATCAGATTTGCGTTGGTAAGCCCCACATACACGAGGCCGCCGCCCACTGCCACACCTTCTCGTCCGGGCGAGCCGGGAGGGCCCATGATACCCCCGGCTTCACCGGCGGCCGTGCGATAGCGCCACGCGATTTTTCCCGTACTGATATTCACGGCGTATACAAATGGCGCCGACGTCAGGAACATTAGCCCGTGATCAATCACCGGCACACCCCGGGAACTCGGCGGCGGCGAGATCTTTTCCGACATCCACGCGGCGCCCAGTTTCGTGACGTTCTGGGTGTTAATCTGCGAGAGCGACGAATAACGAGTGTTGCCTGAATCGCCGCCAACCGTGGACCAGTGGCTTGCGGCAAACGCGGGAGCCGCGATCAGTGTGAGTACGAATGCGAATGCTGCCGTTCTCTTCATATGGATTCCCCTCCGCCTTGGCCGGCCCTGAACTGTGCGCCGAGCCGGCCCACGGATTGCAGCGCGAGTGTAACGCAACTTTCTGCAGTATTCACCAAGTTCGCTGGGGCTGGAGGCGAGATTTCGGACGAACAAACTGCATGCGACGCCTCAGCAAACCATTTAGGATTTTTCTGCTTCTTTGTTAGAGTTTGAGAACCGCCTGGCGTCCGGCCCTCACATTCGAAAGCCAGCTACGCCGGGGGGACGGAATTCCGGCGAGAGGACTGGTTTGAGAATTTCGCGTATTCCAAATCTGATTCGGTTTTTCGCGTGGGTATTATCCCTCGCGGTCTTTTGCGGCGCTTTCATCGGGGCGAGATCGCCCGAAGCGCAGCAGGAGACGGCTTCTCAACGGAATTCGGGCATCAGCGTGCAAGCGAGCCCGCAAATTTTCGCCACCATGTGCGCGCTCGATGCGGCCGGTCTTGACGCGGACGAAAGCACGCTCTCTGAAATGCCGGCCAGGCTTGCTTTGCGCGGCGATCTGCTGAAGATGCAGGGAACCGCGACCGAGGCCTTGCGGCAATTCTACAAGGACCACGCGCTGGAGAGTCCGACGGAAACGCTATCCCGCTACATGACCTTTGCTCTGATTGCAGGCCCTCCTCCAGCATTCGAAATGCCGGGCAACCCTGAGCAGCTACCGCCGGACGTCCTAACGATTGATGGGTTTCAAAAAGTGCTCGCGGACTTCTATCAAGAAGCGCACTTGGATA
>DATDMO010000228.1:0-9736 GCA_036518755.1 Candidatus Acidiferrales bacterium
AAGAGTTGGAGTACGTGCAGAGCAACCCGCACGCCGAGTGGCTACGGGAGACCTTCGCGCTTGCGAACATACGCTACGGACGCATCGATTACGGATTGCTCGATGGCAAGCCGCAGGTCTGGGAGATCAATACCAACCCGACGATCGTTCGCCGGCCTGAGGCCGGCCCGATTCCGGAGGAGCAACGGCGGATGCGTGATCCGGTGCGGCAAGTTTTTTTTCCGAGTCTTCACTCTGCTTTAGAAGCGATCGACAGCACGGCGGACTCGAGCCAAACGCTTCCCATCGAGGTTTCGCAAAGGCAGCGCCGGAAGCTCGACGATGAAAAACGGCAGCGACTGCGAGTCCAGGCGAGGAGGACCTTCATTTCCCAGGGCATCGGCCCGGTGTTCCGCTCGGTGCGTCGCCTTCTGATCTAGTTCAACTTGATTGCATGAGCGGGCAGCCAGACACGTTCAGCAAGCGCAAACGGTCAAAGATGGCGAAGGGGATCCTCGACGGTTTCGGGGGAGGTTTTTTTGCCGTCGCGCTCGAGCGATTTGGCCAGCAGTTCCTTGGAATTCAGGCCGATGATCAGCGCAAACACCAATACCACACCGCCAAACATGATGCCGAAGGCCAGCTCCACAATTCCAGCGCTGATGCGCAGATGTTCCAGGGCCATCGCCACCGTGAGAACGATCACCAGCCACTTCACGCCCACGCTGAGCAAGCGCCCGTACTGAAAGTTCATATTGACGGCGCCGATCAGCACGCTTCGCGCAAGGAACCTGGCGATAATGCTGCCCGCAGCCAATACGATCAGGGCGCCGACGATATTCGGAATGTATGCGAATACGGTGCGCGCCAGCAGTGACGTCAAGTCCGGATCGAACGCCGCGACACCGATGAGGAAGCCGCAGAAAATAACCAGCGCGGCGAGCACTCGCGCAACCAACAGCGCGGGACTCTTCATGGGCGACCACAAAAAGACCGAGGCAAACCCCCATTGCACCAGCCGCTCATCGAAGTTCATTCTCACCAGCAGCCTTCGAACCACGACAGCAATGATCGCGGCCAAGACCAGCGCCACCAGCAAAGCCACAATGAGTGCGACAATTCCCGGAAGCAGGTTTGCGAGCCTGGTAAGAAACAGCCTGGTCGATTGATCGAGCGCCTGCTTGACTTGATACCACATACGTACCTCCGTTTACTTCCGCCTACGGATTGAAGCGATCCGGCCACCGCCACCGGGAGACCAAATAAGCTTTGGTCGTTTCGTACGCGAGACAGAGACGTTCAAGCCGCTGATCGACGGCCGCGCTTCCAGCCGTCTTAACTTCGTTCGCATAGGAAGCCACCCACGCGAGATACAAGGGCGCCATCGAACGCAACAGATGATCCCGATTGATGGTTCGAAGGCGGTGCGCGAGGGCGAAATCGTAAACGATGCGCGCCCACAATTCGTCGCCCATGCGAAACTGCTGTGCCTCCAGCCGAGCAAGCTTCCGAAGTTCCAGCAGAGTCGCGGGAGGAAGCACCAGTCCCCAAATTTCCTGCAAATCTCGAACGCCCAATTGGAATGACTCGATCATGCGGGCAACATCCGGCGTCGCTTCGTCCCCTGAAACTGCGACGCGCGGCCCAGCTGCCGGGATGGAAACCGATCCGCGCACTCTTTGCCAGCAAGGCGCCCTCTTTTCCATTTCCAAAAATACCGGGCCGAGAGCCTGCACCAATATCGAGCTAGTGTTCGTCCAATCGGGCGGAGGATACGTGCGCGATCCGAAGTAGGCCTGGCTGATGCGAAGATTTTCGCAAGCAGCAGCGGGCGTAAGCGAGATCAAGGGATGCGTGATTGCCGCGTCGTTTCTGGATGCCCGGTTAGAGGCGGTAATTTTCTGAAAGAGTTTCTGGGAAACTCCCAAATCGGGACCGAGCGGATTTTGAATTCGCTTTCCGTACAACGAGCGCGTCAGCGGGCACATGATGCCACTATTCAGCAAGCCCTGGAATTTCTGGTGGCCGTAAGAGGGCACCACGAGGTCGCACTGCGATTCAAGGAGCGGCTGCGCAAATTCGCTTACCCATCGCGGCGGGTCAATTGCGACTTGCGAGGCGATCACGCAGCAAGCACGCGCGCCCAACCGTTCGCCAATTGAAAAAGCGGAATGGTACGCAGCTGAAATGCTTTGAAGCGGCCCGGCAGCGACGTCCGCGCCCAGCGGAGGCCAAGAAGCGATCGAAACGGATGAAGAATTGCCGCCCACTTCATTGCGAACCGAGTCCCCGACAGCCTGTGCCGCCAGAATCAGGATTTTCGGAGCGCCAGGAATTGTTCGCAGTGCGCCACATAGCTGAGTAATGCTCTGCGGAGGCAAGTCCGAGAGGATGCCGATCACAAAATCGGCGCTCTCCGCCTGTTCCGCCTTCTCCGCTTTTTCCGGAACCGGCGGCGCGACGGGCTCGGTTTGCATTTCTGAACCGTTCATATCTGCGGATACTCCGCGATCCGGTGAAACAAATGCATCTCTGATAGAAATATCACAGCGACAGCGACATGATCCCCATCAGCGGAATCCTAACCCAAGCGGGGCGGCTATTCAGCTCGTAGAGTACCTCATAGAGCGCTTTATCCAACAGGAAGGCATCGAGCAAGTTCTGAAAGTCCGATTCATCTGCGGGCAAAAAGTCCGCGCCCTGGGCCGCCTGCCGGTACGCGCGCAAGAATTCCGCGGCTACCGAGCGTTCCCAGAAGCGCGCCCAGGGCTCCAGAGTCGCCAAATCTTCCGGATGGCGAGCGGTATAGTTGATTAGGGTTGCGTATGCCGCGTAACTAAAAGACCGCAGCATTCCGGCAACATCCTTCAGAGCGCACTGTTTGGACCTGCGATAAGCCAGGGAGCGGGCAGGCTCGCCCTCGAAATCCAAAATCACGAAATCCGTTTTCACTCGGAGCACCTGACCGAGGTGATAGTCTCCGTGGATCCGCACACGCTGCGGAAGCGGAGCGCCAGAATCCCGCGAACTGAACGTTGCGAAATGTTGGAGGATCCGCCGGCGTCGGCTAAGCACGGAAGCCGCGATTTCGAGCAGCTCGTCCGGCAGGCTGGAAACTCTTTCTTTCAAAACATCAAAAACAGACGCCGCGTGATCTTGAAGTTCGTTGATCAGAAGCTGCAGTTCCTCCTGCGTAAACGGTTCCGGCGAGAAAGCAGGATCGGCGGTGGGCAGAGCAAGGGCGAGATGCATCTCCGCTGTGCGCTTGCCGAGCGTAGCGGCCGATTCGAGGTAGAGGCCAACATGCTCCCTTGCGGCTTGAGAGGGCGGTTGCGCCGAGAGTTCCAGCGGGCTTGCAAGGTCGTCGCCTAAGTTCTCCGGGATGGGGACCGTTGCGCAGTTTTCGTAATAGCGATCGAGTTCCTCAATCGTCCACTTCCAGCCGTCGCCTTCATTTAAGATCAAGCCTTGCAACATCGCGAGTGTCAAACTCTTACCGTCTTTCGACTCGTACTCGATGGAGCCAGCAAAGGGCGGGACCCTATCAAAGTTGGCTTTCTCCGTTAGATATCTGCCGACTTCGCAATCCGGATTGGCGCCCACATCCTGCCGGCGAAAGAGCTTCAGGATGAAGCGATCGCCGAAAAGGATCGAAGTATTACTCTGCTCCGCCGATCCACGCCGAATGGCGAGAGGCTCAGCGTTGGACATCATCCAACTCTGAAGCGCCTTGCCGCACACGCTCCAGATCCGCCCATGCGAAAGGGCCAGTTCCCTGGGATTCTGCATCAGAGAAAGCAACTCGGCGCACGTCTGGTCGCTGAAGACGCCATCGTGCAGGATTCCGATTTCCTCCTCGGCGACGATTCCGGTGATGACGGCGTTAGGAGCTGAGCGCCGCAACTCTTCCGCAGCCTCCCCAAAGGCCATTGCAAACACCAGGAGATAAATGTCTGGAGCGCCACTTTCGAACTGCACCTCCACAAGCGCTAGCGCTGAGTCGGATTTTTCAAGAACGGCCGAATCCAGAATCCGAGTGGACTTCAGTTGCCTTGATTTGCCGGCAAACCAACGCTGTTTGGGCAAATATTCGAGAAGACTTTCCGTTTCGAGGCGAAGAAGTCCGGGACCTTCGAAAACACTTCTCCACCCGATGGTGATCTCGAGCGGAGCTTCGTACGCCGGAACCGACGCGGATTCTTCGGTCTCGGGCCTGCGCTGAAGCTCGAGCCAAAGAAAACTATAGGGAGCAAGAGTGAGGCGATAGGGGTGGCGTCCAACCGTGGGAAATTCAACGTAGCCCAGCATTTCGACGGGAACCGCTCCTTCGAGTTTCGAGAGGTCAAGGTCCACGGGTTGCGCGAAACGAGAAAGATTCGCCACGCACAAGATCTGTTCCCCCTCAAATTGCCGAAGATAGGCCAGCACCTTGCGATTCGGAGGATCTAGAAACTCGATGCTGCCACGCCCGAACACGCGAAAAAGTTTTCTCAAGGCGACCATGTTGCGCATCCAGTTCAGAAGCGAAGAGGGATCACCCTGCTGACTTTCCACGTTGATTGCTTCATAGCCCCAAACCGGATCCATAATGACGGGACTGTACAGGCGCGCGGGAGTGGTCGTGGAGAAACCTGCATTGCGGTCGCCATTCCACTGCATGGGCGTGCGCACGGAGTTGCGGTCGCCGAGATAGATGTTGTCTCCCATCCCGATTTCATCGCCGTAGTAAATAATGGGAGTGCCTGGAAAGGAAAAGAGCAGACTGTTGAGCAGCTCGATTCTGCGGCGATTGTTATCGACGAGAGGAGCGAGGCGACGGCGGATGCCGAGGTTAATGCGCATCCGGGGATCGGCGCTATAGGCCAGATACATGTAATCGCGCTCGTCGCTCGTGACCATTTCAAGAGTGAGTTCGTCGTGATTTCTGAGGAACAGCGCCCACTGGCATGTATCGGGAATAGCAGGAGTCTGAGCGATGATGTCGGTGATAGGGAGCCGGTCTTCCTGGCGCAGAGCCATATAAATGCGCGGCATCAGCGGAAAATGAAACGCCATGTGGCACTCATCGCCATCGCCGAAATAGGGGCGCACGTCGGTTGGCCATTGATTGGCTTCGGCCAAAAGAGCGCGGCAGGAATAATCCGCGTCGATTTCGCGGCGAAGCGTTTTTACGACGGCATGCGTTTCGGGGAGATTTTCGCAAATGGTTCCGTCGCGTTCGACTAGGTAGGGAATCGCATCCACGCGCAGCGCATCCACGCCCATATCCAGCCAGAAGCGCATCACCTTGAGTACTTCCTCGGTAACTTTTGGATTGTCGTAATTCAAATCCGGCTGGTGAGAAAAGAAACGGTGCCAGTAATACTGGTTGGCAACCGGGTCCCAGGTCCAGTTGGATCTTTCGGTATCGGTGAAAATGATGCGGGCGTCTTTATACTTTTGAGCGGTATCGCTCCAAACGTAAAACTCGCGCTCGGGCGACCCAGGGGGAGCCTGGCGGGCGGCTTGAAACCACGGATGCTGATCGGAAGTGTGGTTTACGACCAGCTCGATGATTACCTGCAAATTGCGATCGTGAGCAGCGGACAAAAAGGCCTGGAAATCCGCGATCGTGCCGTACATCGAATGAACATTCGTGTAATCGGAAATGTCGTAGCCATCGTCCTTCAGCGGAGAAGGAAAAAACGGCAGCAGCCACAAACAAGTGACGCCGAGATCCTGGAGGTAATCCAGCTTCTGAAGCAGACCCGGAAAATCGCCGATTCCATCCGCATTGCTATCCTTGAATGCGCGGACGTGAAGCTCGTAGACGATGGCGTCCTTGTACCAAAGAGGATCCTCCGCGCTGCCCGGATGTTTGGGCATTCTTCGCGTCTCACTCGCCATAGCGCGGCGCCGGCTCCGGCCGGAAAGCTACCATACCGAGGGGCGGTAGCGTCATATTCAGCGAAAAGGGGCGGCCGTGAGCCGGCAAAGGCGACGCACTCAGCCCGCCAAAGTTTCCCACGCCACTGCCCCCGTAAAGAGGAGCATCGCTGTTCAGCAATTCTTTCCACGTACCGCCGGAAGGAACTCCAACGCGATAGTTTTGCCTCGGTACCGGCGTGAAGTTGCAGGCTACGAGCAGTACATCGTTTGGATCGACTCCCCTCCGGAGGAAACTGATCACGCTCCTGTGAAAATCGGTGCAATCCACCCACTCGAATCCGGCAGATTCCGATTCAAGCTGGTGAAGTGATGGCTGGCCGCGGTAGAGCGTATTCAGGTCCCGCATCCAGCGCAACAGTCCGGCGTGATCCGGATCGCGCAGAAGATGCCACTCCAAGCTTGAATCGTGATTCCATTCCGACGGCTGGCCGAATTCGTCGCCCATGAACAAGAGCTTTTTCCCCGGATGGCCGAACATGAAACCGTAGAGCAGGCGAAGGTTGGCGAACTTCTGCCAGCGATCGCCGGGCATCTTCGCGAGCATCGATCCTTTGCCGTACACCACTTCGTCGTGCGAAAACGGCAGGATAAAATTCTCGCTGAAAGCATAGAGCAGGCTGAATGTGATTCTATGGTGGTGGTAGCTGCGAAAAACTGGATCTTGCGACATGTACTCGAGCACGTCGTGCATCCAGCCCATGTTCCACTTGAAGCCGAAGCCCAAACCGCCGACGTACGTGGGGCGTGAAACTTGCGGCCAAGCCGTGGACTCTTCGGCAATCATCATGGAATCAGGAAAAGCAGCATAAACGTGCTCGTTCAGCGAGCGCAAGAACTGAATGGCTTCGACATTCTCTTTTCCGCCGAAGCGATTGGGTATCCACTGGCCTTCGCGGCGGCCGTAATCCAGATACAGCATGGAGGCAACAGCATCCACGCGAAGACCATCGACGTGATACTTATCCAGCCAAAATAGCGCGTTGCTCACCAAAAAATTCTGTACTTCATTGCGTCCGTAGTTGAAGACGAACGTGTTCCAGTCGGGATGCTCTCCCTGGCGCGGATCGGCGTGTTCGTAAAGATGAGAACCATCGAAGTAGCCGAGCCCGATTTCGTCCTTCGGGAAATGCGCGGGCACCCAATCGAGAATCACTCCAATGCCGCGCTGGTGAAGGTAATCCACGAAGTACATGAAATCCGATGGAGTGCCAAACCTGCTAGTAGGAGCGAAATAGCCGGTCACCTGATAGCCCCACGAACCATCGAATGGATGCTCCATGATTGGCATCAACTCGATATGAGTGAAACCGGCGTCGTTGAGGTAATCGGCGAGCAGCGGAGCCATCTCACGATAGGTGAGCCATCGATTCCCTTCCTCAGGAACGCGGCGCCACGAGCCAAGATGGGCTTCGTAGATCGATATGGGAGAGGACAGCGAATTTTTGGCGGCTCGCGAGGACATCCAGGAGTGATCGCCCCAAACGTGCTGATCGAGATTCCACACGCGGGATGCGGTCTCCGGGCGAATTTGCGATGCGAAGCCGTACGGATCCGCTTTATCAACCCGGTATCGGCCGTCGCGGGAAACAATGTGATATTTGTATAGCGCGCCCTGGCCAACGCGAGGCACGAAGCTTTCCCAAATGCCCGCGTTTGTTGGCTGCATCGAATCAGCGCCGGGCCGCCAGTCGTTGAATTCGCCAATGATGGAAACTTCGCCTGCATTGGGAGCCCAAACCGCAAAGTGCGTGCCCTTCTCGCGATCCTTCTCCGCGAGATGGGCGCCCAGCTTTTCGTAAGAACGGTTGTGCTTGCCCTCGGCGAGCAGGTATAAATCAAATTCGGTCAGGACTGGTGGCAAGAGACGCTCCCAATAAAGTCTGAACGGCCCGCTGGGGTGGGACTGTTCGATGGCCTACAAGTAATAGTCGAAATCCCGCTCCGTGCGAACCCAGCGCCGAATATTGAAAATGTGGGCGGGAAGGCTTTCCGGCGTCAGTTCCACATAATTGCTGGACCCGCGCCACAGATAGCGGCCCTCGCCCAGCAAATCGTTCGCTTGAAAATCGTGCGATCCATCGAGACCGAGTGAGCTGAGATCGAGAATCACCCAACCGGTTTGGCGGTGAAACGGATCGAGATTCACAATGGTTAACACAACGTTGGACAGATCCTCTGTCGTCTTGCTATAGCAAAGCAGCATGGGATTGTCGGTATTGTGGAAACGCAAAGTGTGATCGCGCTGCAACGCTGGATTCTGTTTGCGGATCCCATTGACCCGTGAAATCAGGTCCTTCAAGCTCCAGGCTGCGTTGAGATCGCGGCGCTTGATCTGAAATTTCTCCGAATCCAGATATTCCTCACTGCCCTGCCGCAGCGGTGTGTTTTCGCATAATTCGAAGGCCGGGCCATACATTCCGTAGTTCGAGCCAAGCGTGGCGGCGAGAATCAGACGAATCATGAAAGCCGCGCGTCCGCCACTCTGCAGAAACTCCGACAAAATGTCCGGCGTGTTGGGCCATAAATTTGGCCGAAGATACTCTCGGACTTCGGTGCGAGTCAGCTCCGTGAAATAATCGGTCAGCTCCTGCTTGGTATTGCGCCACGTAAAATACGTGTAGGACTGAGAAAAGCCCAATTTTGCCAGGCGATACATCACATGCGGCCTGGTAAAAGCCTCGGCTAAAAACAGCACATCCGGATGCGCCGCCTTGATTTCGTTGATGACCCACTCCCAGAAGGCGAAAGGCTTCGTATGAGGGTTATCCACGCGAAAAATGCGCACTCCCCGGCCGATCCAGAAAAGAAAAACGGATTTTAGCTCGTCCCACAGGGCGCGCCAGTCCTTGGTTTCGAAGTCCAGGGGATAGATGTCTTCATACTTCTTGGGCGGATTCTCGGCGTACTGAATGCTGCCGTCGGGCCGCGAGCGGAACCACTCCCGGTGCTGTTGAACGTAAGGATGATCCGGCGAGCATTGGAAGGCGATATCCAGCGCGACCTCCAGGCCGTGATCCTTTGCCTTCAGGCGAAAGTGCTCGAAATCTTCGAGCGTGCCCAGCCTGGGATTGACGGCGGTATGTCCCCCCTTCGAACATCCAATGGCCCACGGGCTTCCCACGTCATCCTGACCGGACGGCGATGAGTTATTCTTTCCCTTGCGAAAAGTCTGGCCAATCGGGTGAATCGGCGGAAGGTAAACAACGTCGAAACCCATCGAGGCAATGTAGGGCAATCGCGCTTCGCAATCCCGAAGTGTGCCGTGACGCGCAGGGTCAGGCGAACAAGACCGCGGGAACACTTCATACCAGGTCGAGTAGCGGGCTTTCTCCCGGTCCACCACCGCAACCAACTGCTTGTGGTAACGCGTCGCGGATCGCCAATCGGGATACTGCTTCATCAGTTCGACCAATTCTTCGTCCGCTACAACTGCCTTGGCGCATTCGTCGTTTCGCTCCCGCCGCAATTTCCCCGACCACTCGCGCAGCGTCTTGACGTGGAGGGGCGCGGCAGTCGCGCGGGAAGCGGACTCTTCAATCAGCGCCGCGCCGACGAGCAAATCCGTACGAACATCCTGGCCGGCGGAAATTCTTTTGATGAGATCGCCGCGCCACGTCTGAAACCGATCGATCCAACCCTCGACCGTATAAAAATACCGGCCCAACGCAGGAACGGAAAATTCGCCACGCCACAAGTCGTTTCCGAGCGCCTTCATTGACGATGAATGCGCCTCGGAGGGATCTTCGCGCCAGTGCAACACGCGGCAAGCAACCTGATCGTGCCCATCAGCGAAAACCGCTGCCTCCACGGTAACGGTCTCACCGGCGAC
>DATDMO010000229.1:0-6869 GCA_036518755.1 Candidatus Acidiferrales bacterium
ACTCTGATTCGCTACGGCGCGAAGACGGTTCCTTACGGCGGCTGGTATTCGATGCCGCGCAGCTATTTTGACGGTGGCCTGATAATCGGCGACTCGGCTAGCCTGCTGAATTCGCAGCGCTTGAAGGGAATTCACACCGCGATCAAAAGCGGAATGCTCGCCGCGGAGACGATCTATGAGGCCCTTTGCGCCGAAGATACGTCGGCCGCGAGACTCTCCGCATACGCGACAAAACTGGAACAGAGTTGGCTCAAGAAGGAGCTGTGGTTCGTCCGGAATTTTCATCAAGGGTTCCACGCCGGCTTATGGAAAGGGCTGGTCCACGCCGGCTTGCAATTCGTCAGCGGAGGCCGTGGCCTGGTCGATCCGATGCGCACCCAACCGGGTTACACGGAATACACGAAGCTCCATCGCGACGCCACTCTCGTGGACCAATCGACGCGATTCAAAGGCGACGGCCAACTCACATTTGACCGCCTCACGGATGTCTATCATTCCGGAACGCGCCACGACGAGAATCAGCCCTGCCACCTGATCGTTTCCGATCCCAGCATTTGCAGCGATCGCTGCGTGCGGGAATTCGGCAATCCCTGCCAGTATTTTTGCCCCGCTGCGGTCTACGAGATGGTGATGCAGCAGGGCGCGCCAAAGTTGAAAATCAATGCCGCGAACTGCGTGCACTGCAAAACCTGCGACATTGCCGACCCGTACCAAATTATCGAGTGGGTTCCACCGGAAGGAGGGGGCGGACCGAATTACGAGGGGATGTAAATGTTGCGAGGTTTTTGCTACTCGGTTTTGGCCTCCATATCGCCCCCGCCAAAGAACCTTCGAAGGGCGCCCCAAAAGCCGCGCTTCTTTCCGGAAGGTTTCGCGCGTGGCTTTTTGGCCGGCCTTTGCGCGTTTTCTCCCAGCGCATGTTGCAACTCGGCTGCGAATTCGGGGGCGGCGACGTGGCCGGAAAACTCCCAATCCGGCGACACTTGCGCCTCACGAATAAGCAGCGCCATCGGCGGTCCCGGGTCAGGTGGCGGAGTGGGCTCGCTTGCCGAAAAAACCAGTGGCGGTAGGACCACGGTGTATATCGGCATCGAGGCGGGCGGAGCAGAAAGAACTTCATCGTCTGCTGGACGCTCGATGGGATGCTCCTCATTCGCGTGAGCGAGCACGCTATACTCGATCTTGGGCTCGGCTGCCGGTTTCATTTCAGCTGGCGGCTCGATTGGACGTGATTTCGCGGCGGGTGCAGTGACTGGTAAAGCGGGAATTGCGACCGCTGTTTCAGGAATCGGTTCCGGCGGAGGCGCGGCGGGCCGTGGCTCGTCGGCGAAGCACTGGCAACTTCCCGGCTTTCCTGCGACGGGAAGAAGCTTGCCCGCGCCAAGGAAGAATTCGCCCGATTGCGGCACGATCAATTTTTCGTCGGAAAACTGATTCGCGAGCTGGATCGCGCCGCTGGTTGCAAGCACGCAGAGCGAATCGTCCAGATTCAGGCCCACCGTCACGTCGCGCGAACCGCCGCTGATATCGAGCGGCGTGCCGATGATCGTGGGAGTAAAAACGCGCAGCGCGGTCTTCGAGGGTAGACTCACCCGCACCCGTCCGAAATTGAGCGCCAGCGTTACAGCGTCGCCCGAGAGGAGCACGGTGAACTTAGCGGGACCGCATATATCGACTTTGCCCCCGGCAAAAAGCGTCATCCGAGCTTTTGCTGAGTGCACGGTGACGACACTTCCGTTCAGCACGTAGATGCCAGGCGCCGAGCGGGCCGTGCCGTTGTTCGCGGCGGTCCCGCCTTCCACGGAGACGTCCTCTCCTTGCACGCGGCCCACAGCGCCGGGCGGCGCATCCTGCGCCCTTGCAACGGCCGTACTGAGCCAAAGAAGGGTGAGAGCAAGGATCACCAAGGACGCTCGCATCGGCGCGGGGGATGCCGGTCGGGGTGCGAATTGAAACAGAAGACTCACGGAGACCGCTATACTATACAGCAATGGATAACGTCTCGAACTCGGGCGCGTTACCAAAGGGCCACAGTCCCGTCCCGCAGGCAGACATAACCATGCCGCAGCTTTCACGCTGGCGGAGGATGCAGATTCCGATCTTCGCCTGGGCGGCGTACTGGGTGATCCGCCTGCTTGGTCCAACGCTGCGTTTTCGGATCGTTGGCGTACACAATGCCGTCCAAATTCGCGATGCCGGCGAGCCGGGAATCGGTGTTTTTTGGCATCGCTGTATTTTGCCGGCGGCGTGGATTTGGCGAAATCGCGGCATCGTGGTGCTCAACACAGTCAACTTTGACGGCCAGTGGACCCGGCGGGTGATCGAGCGGCTCGGCTTCGGGACGGCGCAGGGAAGCTCGTCGCGCGGCGCGATTGAAGGTCTGACGGCGATGGCCCGGAGCCTCGAGGCAGGACGCCACGTCGGAGTTACGATTGACGGGCCTCGCGGCCCGCGCTATGTTGCGAAGCCCGGCCCCGTGATCTTGGCGCGCCGAACCGGGCGGCCCATCTCCGTATTCCACATTGCCGTGAAAAGCGCGCATACCTTTCGGAAATCGTGGGATCTTTTTCAGCTTCCCTACCCGTTCACGGACGCGGTGATGTTTGTGGCGCCGCCGATCCGGGTTCCCGTCGACGCCGACAGCGACATGATGAAACAGAAGCAGGCGGAAATGCAGGCGGCTCTGGAACGGGTGCGCGATCTTGCCGAATCGTGGTTTGAGCTTACAAATGAAGGGCGCGACAGGCTTTGGGATGAGTGGAGCGAATACTACAGGCCCGTGCCGCTGGACACGAAATCTTCACAAAAGCAAGACTCTCCTCGAACCAGCCAGCCGTGATTGCAGATCTTCTCTTTCGCCTGTCCCTCGGGACAGTAGCATTTTCGCGCGGCTTTTCCTAAGCTAGTCCGAATGGTTCAGAAGGTCCGACCCTTTGTTTGCGAGCAGTGCGCGACCGAGAAAGCGAATTGGACAGAACCGTGTCCCCATGCGATGGAAGTTTGGAAGGACGGATACAACCGTGCGCTGCACGAGCGCCCGCGCCCTCGGTTGACGTCTGAGGATGTTCATCGGGCAATCAGCGAATTATCGTCCTCTTGGAAGAACTTTTACCACCTCGCTGCCGATGCACTGAATCGCATTCTCGACGAAAAAGAAAAAAGACCGTAAGCCCCGCTCCCTAGCCCCCGGACCGCACTTAGGACGAACCTGCAAGCAGTTCAGTGTGTCATGGCATAGACGAGGTAGTTGATCCCGATGCGGAAACCAAGATCCGAAAAACGCTCCGGGTAATCCGCTCGATTCGACCACTCCCATGAATCACCCAGATCAGAATTGAAACAGATCGCGACCATGATGCGGCCTTTGTCATCGCGAATGGCGCGCCATTTCGCGCCTTTTCCATCGTCGGGACCCTGCGGATAATCCGGAATTTTGTAGCCAACTCCCAAATGCTCGGAGCCGGGGATCTGATAACGCTCGTCGAGATCGTATAAGGTGTGGAATATCGGGTCGTTATTGGGGATATCGATGATCGGACGATCCGGGAAAACCATCCTGATGCGTTTCAAAAACATCTGCCATTCGTACGCGCCGTGAAAATCATCGGCCAGGAAGAAGCCTCCGCGCAACAGATAGTCCCGCAAGACATCCGCCTGATTTTGAGTGATTCCCCACTCGCCCACTTGCACGGCGTAAAGCCACGGCCAATTGTAAACCTCGCTCCCGTCATCGAGATTCACGTCCTGCTCGACCGACCTCGCATCGACGCGCGTGAGGCGCCTGACCGCAGCGGCAAAATCGCGATCCGCCGGCGGACCGTCCTGCGTCCAGAGAGACATGCCCTGGCGCCAATCGCCATCGAAACGCCCGCGGTAACCGTCATTGGGACCGGGCGGATACATGAGACGAGCGAAAGCCCATTCTCCGGGTCGCTGCCAATCGGGCGGCAGCGGAGTGGAATCGCCATATTCGACAGACGGATACGGATGGAACGGGCGCTGGGCAAACAGCGCACCGACGAGGCCAAGGATGCAGCAAACCGCCAAGAGAACTCTCATCAAGCCTCGATGGAACTCTTTCATGGCAGCTTCCCATCTTCCTCGCCAGCGGCGCTCGCTCGCAGCCTACGATTCTATCGCGATAATTCGTAAGGTAGGCTTCAAGTAGAGCAAACCTAAGTGGTGATCCTTCCGGAGGCGGGCCGCTTCCGTAGCTTTTCGATGAGGAGGATCACCTGGCGTTCCGTATCTTCGAGGGAGCGCGAGCAATCGATCACCTCATCGGCGAGATTGCGCTTTTGGTCGAGGGGCATCTGAGCGGCGATTCGAAGCTGTGCGTCTCGCTCCGAGAATCCGCGTTCCTTCAAACGTTCGAGCTGCTGCTCGGGACGGCACCAGCAGACGACCACACAATCGAGATCCCGCTGCGCGCCGGCCTCCAGAATAAGAGCCGCCTCCTCGAACGCCATGTCCGGCCCGCCTGGCCGGTCGAGTACTTCGAACCATTTCACTACAACGTCGTGAATGCGCGGATGAAGAATACGGTTCAGGCGTTCGCGTTTTTTGGGATCGGAAAAAACGATCGCGCCGAGTTTCCTGCGGTCGATTGCGCCCCCGGGCGAGAGAATTTCCGTGCCGAACTCTTGCAGAACTTCTTTGTAGGAGTCTTGGCCCGGCTCGAGCAGTTCGTGGGCGAGCGCGTCGGCATCGAGAACCTGATAGTCGCGGTCGCGAAGAAGGGCCGCCACCGTTGATTTGCCCGATGCAATTCCGCCGGTCAGGCCAACGCGGATCATCGACTATGCGAGGACACGGCTGCTGGAGCGCGCGAGCCGCGTCGCATGCGAGCGGCCTTCACGGTGTTGCTCATCAGCATGGCGATGGTGAGCGGACCGACGCCGCCCGGCACGGGCGTGTAGGCTCCCGCAACTTCGACGACTTCGGGATGAACGTCACCCGCAAGAATCGAGCCTTTCGCGCGAAACGATTCGAGCTTGGCCGGAAATTTCGCAAAGATTCGCTCAGCCTCGGCCGCATCCTTCACCATGATTTGGCCCACGTCAATCACGGTCGCGCCGGGGCTCACGAAATCCGGCGTCACCATGGCCGCTTTTCCGATGGCCGCCACGATAATATCGGCGCGCCGCGCGATGCCGGGCAGGTCCTTGCTCTTGGAATGGCAAATCGTGACGGTGGCATTGGCGTGAAGCAGCAGCAGAGCCATCGGCTTACCCACAATATCGCTACGCCCGATCACAACGGCGTTTGCGCCTTCGATCGGAATTTCGCTGCGGCGCAGAATTTCCATCACACCCGCCGGCGTACAGGCCACCAGAGCCGGGCGGTTAGCAACCAGATTGCCGACATTCACGGGATGAAAACCGTCCACATCCTTTGCGGGGATAACGGCATCGAGAATCTTCTTGGAGTCAATCTGCTTGGGTAGGGGCATCTGCACCAGAATTCCATCGACGTCATCCCGATGATTCAATTCATCGACTAGAGCGAGTAATTCTTGAGTAGTAATCGAAGCGGGCGGCGTGAGATAGAAACTGGCAAGGCCCAGCTTTTCGCATGCGGCGACCTTGCTATTCACATAAAGCTTCGATGCGGGATCGTCTCCCACACGCACGGCAGCCAGCCCCGGCCTGATTCCCTCCGCTGCCAGCGTGGCGATTTCCGTTTGCAACTCCGCATAGATCTGATCTCGAATCGCATTGCCATTCAGAATCTTCGCCGCCAAGGAAGCTCCCCCGTTTATGAGTTTTGGACCAAACCGAATTTGACATAATAGCAAAAACAGCTTGAGGAGGGATTCGGTGATATTCGGAGAAGGGTCGGAACGGAAGCAACTCGAACGGGCGATGCGCGAGGCTGGGCGCCTGCCGCGCGGGCAATCGGCTACGCTGAAGTGGCCGGTTCTTCATGCCGGCACTGTGCCGCACTTTGACCCGCAGAAGTGGGATTTTCAAATCACTGGGCTCGTTGAAAAGCCGGTGCGAATCACGTGGGACGCGTTCACCCGGCTGCCCATGAAAGAAGTGACGGCCGACATGCACTGCGTGACGCGATGGAGCCGGTTCGATGTGCGCTGGGAAGGCGTGCCGTTCACTGAAGTGATGAAGCTGGTGATGGTGAAACCGGAAGCAAAGTACGTTATGGTGCTTGCCGAACAGGATTACACATCGAATGTGCCGCTCGAGGACCTGATGCGGCCGACGACGCTTTTCGCATTGAAACACAATGGCGAGCCGTTGCCGGCCGAGCACGGCTATCCGGTGAGGCTGGTGGTGCCGCATCTGTATGCTTGGAAAAGCGTGAAGTGGGTGCGCGGTCTTCGATTCATGGAAGAGGATTCGCCGGGCTTCTGGGAAGAAAATGGCTACAACATGTACGGCGATCCGTTCAAGGAGCAGAGATACAGCGGCTAAAGCTGTTCGCGCGGCAGCGTTGCCGCGGGGTTCACAGATTTGCACTTTCCGTGCGGCGAACTAGCACGTTGTCCCACTTCCCCAAATTTGTTCTTGTGTGCGGGATGCACATCGACGATATAGTTTTCCGTTCTTTTTATCGGCAAGGGAGAAATATGACCAAGCTTTCGGCACTCGTTGCTTTTCTTTTTGGCATCGCGGCGCCCGCTATGGCGCAGGTCCAAAACTATAAGCCGGTCACCAACGATATGCTTCTGCATCCGAGCCCCAACGACTGGCTGATGTACAGTCGCACCTACGACGCGTTTCGCGATAGCCCGCTCAAGCAGATCAACAAGAAAAATATCAGCCAGCTCCGTATGGCCTGGGTGCGCGGTCTTGGCGAAGGCGTCACCGAAACGATTCCGATCGTGCATGACGGCGTGATGTACGTGATCG
>DATDMO010000230.1:0-4864 GCA_036518755.1 Candidatus Acidiferrales bacterium
GAACTCGTTGTCATCAACAACGTGCAAGTCGTTCCCGCGCGTCTTTTCGGGAGGCGAGCCGGCATTCGGTCGGAAACGCCCGGCCGCAACAACGCCGCCCGTAATGAATTCCTGCGGGCGCCCATCGAGGTGCTGCTGGTCCGGCAAATTGGCGAGGACACGTGGGAGACGCTGGTGAGGCCTGGAAGGAAAGTTCCAGCAGGCGAGCGGATTGCATTCGGCGATGGCGAGCTTGAAGCGCGGGTGCAAGGACGCGGCGAGTACGGGTTGCGCGTGATGCGCTTCACCTCAAGGAACGGCTTTCACGAGGCGCTCAGCCGGCTGGGCCACATCCCGCTGCCGCCTTACATCAAGCGGGCGGACGAGCCGCTCGACCGTGAGCGCTACCAGACCGTGTACGCCAAACGGGGTTGCGCGATCGCGGCCCCGACCGCAGGATTGCATTTTACGCAGGAGATTATCAGAGAACTGCGCGGGCGCAGCATCGAGATCGCGGAGATCACGCTCGAGGTGGGATTGGGCACCTTCGAGCCTGTGCGCACCGAAAAGATCGAGGACCATGCGATTCACGCCGAAGCCTACGAGATTCCGGTGGAAACAGCATCCGCGCTCGGCCGGGCAATGCGGGAAAGGCGGCCCGTGCTCGCAGTTGGAACCACCGTGGTGCGCGCGCTCGAAGACGCTGCCGGAAGGAATTCGGGAAGCGAAGCGCCAGTGACGGCGGGAAGAGCCGAGGCGACGATCCTTCTCTATCCCGGGAAGTCGTTTCGCGTGGTGAATCAATTGCTCACGAATTTTCACTTGCCTCGATCGAGTTTGCTGGCCCTGGTGGCAGCCTTCGCCGGGCGCGAAAATATCCTTCGGGCATACCGACACGCGGTCGAGTCTGGGTACCGGTTTTACAGTTACGGTGATTCCATGCTGATTCGCTAAAGATATTGGAGCTTTCGGCTCCCAATCGGGAGGAATGCGATAGCTCTCGTCCAAGCGAATACGTTCGTCTATGATGGTTCGGTTTGCTGGAAGGCGGGTAATGCGCTATCTGATCCTAAGCGACATCCACTCCAACTTGACGGCTCTTGAAGCCGCCCTCGATGCGGCCAAGAGTCGCTGGGAAGAGGCCGTGTGCCTGGGAGACGTGGTTGGATATGGGCCCGATCCAAATGAGGTAATTGACAGGCTTCGAGCGCTTGGAGCGTTCGCTATACGCGGCAATCACGACAAAGCCGTGGCCGGCCTGGCAGATGCGGAGGAATTCAATCCCGTCGCGCGCGTCGCCGCGCTCTGGACGCGCGAGAGACTTTCTCCCGAGAACCTGCAATATCTGGAGCAGCTTCCCACAGGCCCGGTATCAAAAGACGGATTTTCCATGATTCACGGGGCGTTTCACGATGAGGACGAATACGTCTTCTCCCCGGCTCTGGCGGCCGACAGCCTGCTTAGCACTCCGACTGATATTTCATTTTTCGGGCACACGCACATTCAGGGCGGATTCGCTCTTCGAGGTGACGACATCCATGTCCTGCATCTCACGCCTCCCGGGAACAATTCGTTTTCTACTTTTCAACCGGAGTCGGGTACGAAGTACCTGCTCAATCCAGGCTCGATCGGCCAGCCTCGAGATGGCGACCCGCGAGCAGGTTTCGCGATTGCCGATATCGAGAGTCGGTCAGTGGAATTCTGGCGAGTCGGGTATGATATTGAAACTGTACAGCAACGAATGAGGACGGCCAAGCTGCCCGAACCATTGGTACTCCGGCTATCATTTGGCCGCTAAGGGAAAATGGGAGAGCCTGGAGAGGTCGACAATGCAAAGGAGAGGAGCGGGTTCCCCGCCGCGTTCGCCGTAGGAATAGTAGTCATGCTTGTTTTGGCTGGGGGACTGGCTCTGCTTAGCCGGGTAACGCGGCCACATCTTCCCGGCGCAGGCCAAAAGCCTCCGTTCGGCCCCACCGAACAAGCCTATGCGCCGCAGATACACTTTCAGCCTGGTGAAATGTCGGAGTCTTCGAACCTGCTGAACCAGGAGTTCACCTACGTCGCAGGGACGGTTACCAACGCCGGGAACCGCACGCTGCGAGCTTTGAACGCGAACTTTGAGTTTCGCGATCCGTTCCATCAGGTGGTTCTGCGGGACGCCCAGATTTTGATCGATCCGGCGGGAAAGCCGCTCGGGCCGGGGCAAAGCCGCACTTTTCAGGTCACGCTGGGCTCTCACCTTCCCTCCGAATGGAATCGGGAGTATCCTCTGATTCGCATCACGGGCATGATTCTCGAGTAGTGGCGCAACTGTTTTCTAAACGAGTGGCGGTTGTATATGAACGATTGGATTGAATTGAGCCACGCCTTGGATGGCATTACCGCTTCTGGGACTGCTGAGATTCGGGAAGATGGTGAATGGCTCGCTGAACTAGCTGCGCCGCATTGCGAATTACATCTTCAAGGCAAGAATCCCCTCGTACACCTATGGTCAGACAAACGGAATTTGACGCGGCGCGTGCTGCGGGTCCGCGAACGATCGGAAGATCGCATCGTGCTGGAAGTGCAGCGATTCGGCCGAGCAACGCCCAGCCGGCTCGAAGTTGTGCGCGCGCAGTCGCCTCGTCCAGCCAAGCGAGTGACGCGGGAACAGTTTTGCGCGGGGCTCACACGGACCCTGGCGGAGTGTTTCCCAGACGCGACGATTGAATCGCTTACGGTATCGCCCGATCTTGAGAATTCTTTTTCCGGAGTTTACGCGCGCGGATGCATGCATGAAGGATCGCGCGCCTGGGCAGTGATGGCGGTTGCCCCGGCCGAAAGCGCTGCCGCCATGGAAGGCATTCTAGCATTCGGAGTTTTGTGGCTCGATTGGTTGCGAGGCCACGGCGGTGTGCGCGCGATAGAGGGCTTGCGGTTCTTTGTTCCCGAGGGTGCAGGCAGCTGCGTACGAGAGCGTTGCGCGGCGCTTTCATCGGGTGCGGGCGTTGAAATCTTCGAGTTCCGAGCCAGGGATGGCCGGATGCTGAAGATCGATTGCGCCGATACCGGAAACCTAAAAAGTTTCCTGGTACCGCGCGGCGAAGCTGAATCAGCGCGTGCGGCGGCCCGCGATGCCATTCGACGGATTCATGCGCTTGCACTGCACATGCCTCCGGCAGGCAATGAAATCGGCTTTCGTCTTGTGCCTGGAACGAGCGAAGTGTCACTCGGTTTTCGAGGCCTCACATTTGGCACTTGGTCATCGAGGGACGGAATTTCGTTTGGCCTGGCAGATTCGCGCGAGAAACTCACATCCTCGAACGAAGCGGCGCTCGACGAGCTCATGCGGACTCTCGATTCGCGTCGCAGCCCGCTCGCCAAGGATACCCGGCACAGTTTGTATCGCGCGGCTCCCGAGCGTTGGCTAGAGGCCTTAGTGCTGGATGATCCCACGAGGCTGGACGCCCAACTCGATCCGCGTCATCTTTATTCTCAAGTCCCGGCTGTGACGGCGGGAGACCGGGGAGTGATCGATCTGCTCGGAGTGACGCGGCGCGGACGTCTCGTCGTCATCGAATTGAAGGCGTCTGAGGACATCCAACTGCCGATCCAGGCGGTTTACTACTGGCTACGTGTCTGCCGGCATCAACGGGAAGGCGATTTCCATCGCCACGGTTATTTCGCCGGGATCGAACTCGATCCCAAGCCGCCGCTCATTTGGATCGCCGCCCCGGGATTGCGATTCCATTCCGCAACGGGCACCCTGTTGAAATATATTTCGCCGGAAATTCGAATCACGCGGATTGGATTGAATGAAAATTGGCGGCGAGGCCTGAAGGTAATGTTTCGCCAGTGAAGACAAGAAAAGGGAAGCGGACCAGTTCAACGCCGGCTCCGCCTCCCGGGGTGTGTTCTAGGAGTTAATTCATTAGACGCGATTGCGCCGTTAAGGTTGCACTGCCATCGGATCAATAGAAGAGATATTTGCGCCATTTTTCGTCCCGATGCCCAATCAGGCGCATGAGCTGTCGCGAAGTGTGCAGCGTGAAAGGACGCGGTCGCCGCTGCAGTTTCAATCCCGCCTCTTCAGGAGTGCGGTCTCCCTTGCGGTTGTTGCAGGAATAGCAGGACGCAACCAAGTTCTCCCATGACGATCGGCCGCCGCGCGATCGGGGCATCACGTGATCGAGAGTCAGCTCGGACGCCGGAAAAGGCGTGCCGCAAAACTGGCAAGTATTCCGATCTCGCAGCAAGATATTTTTCCGCGAGAGAGCTCGGCTCTGTTGCGGAATATGCCGGTAACTGAGCAGGCGGATCACCGACGGCACCTGTATCGCTCTGGAAGTTGAATGAACTTCGGTATGGCTCGTTTCCTCCGCTTGCGCCACCCCCTTCAGCATCAGGATTAGCGCACGGCGCACGGCCGTCACGTTGATCGGTTCAAACGTGGCGTTCAAGACCAGCACCGGAGCCTGCATCACGGAGGGTCGCGCCGACCGAGTGGATTGCGGCTTCGCTGAGGTGGCATCAACCGGCGTGGCCCCCAACCCTATAATCGGGCGTGGTCGTAGACCGAACTTGTGGCGGCTGTCCATCGCATTACCGTCACGCAACGGCTTCACACTGCTCCTTGAAAGCTATAGATGCTCAAACTACCCACCCGGTTTGCCAACTGATCTCCGCCGGCCCAAAACCGACGCGGGCGGAACGAGCCCCGAGCGCACACGTCCCACTGTCAATCCAAAAACGGCTGCCGCCCCGGCCTTCTTCAGCACTTGGGCGCCGGCATCCAGAGTGGCTCCAGTGGTCAATACATCATCTACCAGTAGAACTCGCAGGTTGTCAACTTTCACCGCCGGCCTGATAGCGTACGCGCCACGCACCGATCTCCAGTGTTCCGTCC
>DATDMO010000231.1:0-16860 GCA_036518755.1 Candidatus Acidiferrales bacterium
TTAGCTGGGGCTTGTCGGACAATCGCAGGATGGCCTGGGTCAGTAAAACGTACCCACGGAGCATTTTCCGCCGCTCGCGTTCAAAGGACCACAGCCATGCATCCTCGCTGAGTTCGTTGTCAGCAATGTAACCCGCCAAAAGCTCGGCAGCCATCAGCGCCTGAGTCATTCCTCCGCCGGTGACCGGATCGACAAATCCCGCCGCGTCGCCCAGCAAAACTGCCCCCGGCGTAACTCCGGCAATCGCGCGCCCCGTCAGCGGCGAGGCCCCGATCGTCGCGCTCACCTGTTCGGCGCCTTCCATCAGCGAGGCCAGTTCGGGAAATTCCTCGCAACGCTGAAGCAAGCTGACTTTCGCATCTGCCCGATACGTGCCAGCTTCGCCCAGGGCGATCACATTTATTTCATGGTCGGGGAGCGGAGTAACGTATATCTCCTTTCCCTTGGCCACAAATATTTCTACTCGATCCGATTGCTCCCTCCTTTCCAACAGGCGGAAGTGGGCCCGAATCCCAAATCGGCCGCGACGCGGGGGAGAGCTGAGGCCCAGTTTTTGGCGAATTGTCGAGTGCATGCCATCAGCCCCGACCACGAGCGGCGCGAGCATTCGCTTCCCTTCTACGATCAATCCCCTAACACGGCCATTCTCGACAACCGGCCCTTCGACTCGGGATCCGGTGTGAATGCGGACGCCGGGAGTTGCAGCCGCCTCCGAATAAAGGACGTGATCCAGCACCCTGCGACGCTGCCCTATTCCGGTCTGGCCGTACCCGGCTTGCCTTGGAAAATTCCCCTCCACTGTTCGACCATTGCAATGGTATCGCACACCTATAAAGCGAGTTCCCCCGACGGAATCTGTTACGTTCAGATGGTCCAAGACGGCAACTCCCCCGGGCATGAGTCCTTCACCGCATGGTTTTTCTCTCGGGTACTGGGCGCGCTCGAACAACTGCACCGCAAAGCCTTTCCGTCCAAGCATGATGGCGAGTGACGAACCAGCTATCCCGCCTCCGGCGATAAGCACATCAGCGGACCGTTTACCTGTGGAGTTCGTGCTGGCGATGCTGCTCTTGGCGTTGCTTTCTGGCAGACGACCGCCAATCGAAAGCGCTGAAATCTCTGGATGACCTACCATGTAGGTCACGGGAACGATCCCAGCCGCACCTTTTCCGATTTGCCACTTATAGCTCTCGGCTCCAAGAGACGAAACGAGTTGTGAAAGTTCGGTTGTCGAATATGCGCGCAGGCACGAGAGGATGCCATCAACCAGCAGTACGAAGGGGATGACCGGTATCACGTAGGTCCAAAACAGCCGCGACCATCTAAAGGGTCGAATGAAGGGCGTTATCAAAAGGGCCGCAACGGGCGCGAGGAATGTCAGAAGAATATTCAATGGGTGTCGCGCTGCTGCTTCAAAAACTCCGATTCCTTGCCGATCATTTACGGCATTTTGGAGAACTCCGGCCGCCTCTTTCGGAGGAAAGTGGTGGAAGGAGCTAAAAATTGTGCGGAATCCGGCGATTTGCGCTGGAATCCTGGCCGCGTCGACCGGCTCAGCCGAATAAGTGATCGCGCCGCCCGATTCCTGCTGTACCTTTTGGAATGCCGCAATATTCGGATATTTGTCCGTCAGGCAGACGCCAATCTTCAACTCCGTTTGATTCGCAATCGTTCGATGCAACCATGTCCAAGGGCCTCCTGCTCCCGAACAAAGGTCTACCACTTGATCGGCTTCCGCAGCCTTGATGGCTTGGGCAAGGCGGGGGGCAACAGGGCGGTAGATGTTGCCCCAATTCAAGATGGATTGAAGGGCGTCCGTCACGTGATCGCGCAGATTTTTGGGAAACCACACTTGCTCGTGAATCTCCGACACGTTGATACGGTTCATATCGAATAATTAGTGTGCGCGTGTTGTTACGTTCTAATGCCGTCAGCAGCATTAGAGTTGTTGGGAGGTGTAAATGGTTTGCCGCGGGTTTCGGAGAATCCTCATTCTCCTCAGCGGTAATCGGATCGAGCCTCGCGACTATTGTGAGCGAGTCGCCGGCGGACTCGCGAGCCGCGGCGTGACTGTGAACTCGTGAACATGCATTATGGCGATAAGCCACGAGCCATCGCGCTGCTTTGTCATGATCAGACTGTGGAGACCCTTGCGGGTGGGCCGCACACTTCCATCTTGATTCTTCGCGCCAGTCATCTGCCAGTCCACGTCCACTGCCGCTACGTCAGGTTTCAGAAAACGGATGCTTCGGACTTGCCCGGTCTGATGCGTCTCGCTGTAAACTCCGGTCATAAAGGGCCCGAACGTCGCTTCCATTCCGGCGCGGCCATGCGTCAGGTCTCCGAAGTTGTTGACGAAATCGCAATCTTCCGTATACGTCATCGCGACGGCGCGCACGTCGTGCTTGTTCCACATGTCCATGTAGTTCTGCACCGCCTGTGTGATGGCGGCGCGGTCCTTGTCTTGGTCTTGCGAATCCTTGGCGGCAGGGGTGTGCTGTCCTGCCGTCGTGAGCCCTGCTGCGGCTGTCGTGAAGCAGAGTAGGAAACCTAGAGCTGATAATGGCAGTCGCATCCCGGATTCTCCAATCCTCAAGTATCCTTGCAGTCGTAGCCGTCCGAACTGCCCATAAGGACGGCCGGAAGCTTACCTCTTGCCAAACCAGCACGCAACTCGGCTTCTCCTCCACCAGAGGACGCTATTGCAAGACTTTCAAAATGGGGGTTAAAACCCTTTCGTATTTGCAGTGCATCTCTTTAGTTAGAGGATGGTATATGACCAAGGTCATCAGACAACTCACAAGCTCTCTGCTCTTTGCCCTCCTTCTTTTCGCTACATCGCCGGTCGGCGCTCAGCCTCAGCGATCAGACTCTGCGAAGGTTCCGGTGACCACTGTTGTAACAGTGCTGGCTCCGAATTTCACCGCGCCGCCCCCGATCAGTAAGTCGGATGTAATCGTTTACTCCGGCATGCAACGGCAGGATGTCTCCGCGTTGGAGCCGGCACAGGGTGATCGGTCCGCGCTCCAACTGGCGATTCTTATCGATGATCTTTCCAGGATTGACACTCAGCTCTCGGATTTGCGCAAGTTCATTGAATCTCTGCCGAAGACCACTCAGGTCGGCGTGTTCTATGCGGATAACGGCGCGGTTCGAACCGCTGCGGATTTCAGCACCAACCACGAAGCCGTGGCACAAAAGGTTCGCCTGACTCTGGGACTAGGCGCTTCCCCGGTCAGCATTTACATTTCTATGATGGATTTCATGTCCCACTGGGCTGCGACTGACGGACGCCGCGAATTTCTGGTGATTGCGGACGGAATTGACCGCTTCCGCGGCGATCCCGCAAGCCCCGACGTGCCGTCGACCATCGAGCAAGCCCAGAAAGCCGGCATCACCATTCATACGCTTTACGCCCAGGGTTCCGACTACGTCGCTCACAATCTCTTTCGTCTGAATTACGGGCAGAGCAATCTCGCCCAGATGGCCGACGCGACAGGCGGCCAGGCGTTCTTTCAAGGATTGAACACTCCGATCTCCTTTACGCCCTTACTGGACCAACTGGACATGGTTCTACACAACCAATACTTCCTGACTTTCACCACGGATCGCAGTCAAAAGAAGAAGGGAGAGCTTCGGGCCTTCCGCGTCCGATCCGAGCAGCACAACGTGGAAATCGCTGCCGCCAGGCGCATTTTAGTGGCTGGCCCGTAGTCGCTATTCGCATTCCGCGCGGAGGCTGCACTCGCATAACCAAGCAGGCTGGACACTCGCTCCAAAAACATGTTACACAATGCGACGCTAACTTCATTTAGCCAGGCCGAATCGGTATTGTAGGCGGGCGAATCTGGGCTCATTGCAGGGGGGAACATGGGCGGGCCGCGATCTAGCTCGTTTTACGTTTTGAGTATTGCGTCAGCTGCTTCCGTCTTGTTGTTTGCCCTGGTGGGCGCCGCTCTCTGGCACACTTCGCTCGCCGCGCCGCAGTCGTTCTTGCGTCCCGATGAGGGTCAGGTCGTCGGCATCGAATTTGACGGCCGGATGGTTTCAGACCTGGACAAATCAGTGGCCTTCTACAAATTACTTGGATTCACCGAAGTTCCGGGCCTGGATAAATCCTGGCGAAATGACCCGGTGATGAATCGCATTCACGGCCTCAAGGATGGCGTGCAATCCCGAATGGCGAAACTCACCATCAACACCAACATGGGCGAGCAGAAACCGTTCACGCTCTACTTGCGCGAATTCAAGGGAGTGAAGCGCCTAAATGTGATGGGCGGGCATCCTGCGTGGACACCGGGCGCGACGCATATCGATCTTACGGTTCCTGACGCCGACGAAACGTGGTCGAAATTGAAGGCCGCCAAGATGCTCTGGTCCCGCACCTGGGATAGCAAACTGATCGCGGCGCCCGGTTCGACGAAAGGCACCATTGCCTACATAACCGATCCTGATGGGATGGATGTCGAGATCTCGGAGCAGCGTCCTGCTGTGCCAGCGATGGGTGATCGTCCCGCGAGACCGGCCGATCCCCCGGGATTCAACCACATCGGCTTGGTAATCGTTGACCTGGAAAAGGCCACGGCCTTTTACGGGGGCCTGCTTGGAGAACGATTGCCTACGGCCACGTCGCCGTGGCTCAGCGGCGATTTCATGGATTCCGCCGTAGGCGGCCATGGCAATATCTTGCGCATCGTGAACGGAACGTTTCCTTTGGCCGCTGACCGGGACGCGCGGATGCGCTTTGAAATCGTGCAGTATGAAAACCGCAACAGCCCCGTCGAACCTTACAGCATCACCGATATTGGCGTGAACTATGTGGGTTTCGAGGTTAAGAATATAGATTCATTCGTCGCCCGATTGAAGGGCGCGGGCATCACGATGGTATCGGATGGAATCGCCGAGATGAAAGGTGGCTACCGCGTGGCGCTGTTCCGTGACCCGGACGTCGGTGAATTCGTCGAGTTTTACGAACCCCCCAAAAATCCACCCTCGAACTAATCGGTCCAGGTCTCTATTTCTCGATTTTGACGCCCGATTGCAACGATTTCGTTCACCCTCTACGCGGATTTGAGGGAGCGAGGATGGCTTTCCCACGCGTTGCTTAGCCGGCGGGTTGTTTCGCGCAGGCGGACGGCGAGATCCACCACTGTTTGCAGCCTTTGCGTGTCGACTGACGAAAAGCGATCGCGGTGGGCCAGAAGCAACTCGGCATTCCCAAGAATTCCGGTTAGAGGATTATTGATTTCATGGCGAAAAATTGTGGCGATGTCGCCGGGGAGCTCGGCCCACGGCGGCCCGACGACGGAGCTTGACATCGCCGCCCACCGCAATCTTCTTTCGATTAATCCGATTGCCAACGGCACGAAATCTCCCACGCGCGCCACGAATTCCACTTCACCGCCGGCGACCAGTCTGGCAACTTCCGCTTGCCTTTCTGGCGGGGCCAGAAGAATCACCGATGCTCTGGCGGCAAGCTGGCGAAGCGGCTCGGCAAGCGACGCACCTTGTAGCAACTCGTGATCCACTAGAATCACTCTCGGCGTGGCACGCGTCACCAGCAGGCGCAGCTGCAAGAGGCTAGACGCGATGGCCGGCCGGCCCGCGGCTATCAGGCGCTCCATCTCGTTGGCCAGCCGCTGTGCGATTGCGGGGTCCGCGAAGCCTAGCAATAAGGTGGATTCGGTGAGAATCGCTGCTTTGGTTACGGTGGCGTCGGCTGCGCTCATGAGTTTACCTTTTGATTCCTTTTGCTCTCGCTGGTCGATTTTCGTTGGTGTTTGCCTTCTTGATCTCTCTCCGCGCCGGCTAGCAGGCCGTTCACGGCGAGTTTCAACTCCTCCACAAGGAACGGCTTGGCCAGAAAAGGCAATCCCTTGGGTTCCACAAAATCCAAGGTTCGCGGCGCCAGCGTGTCGCCCGTGGTGAAAAGGATCCGGTTTCGCATGGGGCTTCCGGCGCGGACTAGCGCATCGTAAAAAGCCGGCCCGTCTAAGCGCGGCATCCTCAGGTCGCAGATGACGAGGTCATAATGATTACGCGAAAGGCGCGTGAGGGCCTCGGGGCTGTCGAGGACCGCCTCGGCGTAATGCCCCTCTTCTCGCAGAACGTCCACCATTAGTTGCGCCACGGTGCGCTCGTCTTCAACAATCAGGATCCGCCCCGGTGCGATGGTTGCGGAGCGGCCGCCCTGTCGCGCCCGGGGTGATATGCCGGACTTGGAAGGAGCGCCTACCACGGGCAGCTCCACCGTGAACTTCACTCCTCCTCCCGGCTGGTTCTCAAATGCCACATCCCCTCCGTGTTGATGAACGATTCCATAGACAATCGAGAGTCCCAATCCAGTCCCCAGGCCCGCGGGCTTAGTGGTGAAAAAGGGATCGAAAACTCGGGAGGCAATTTCGGCGCGGATGCCCGGGCCGTCGTCGGCAATTTCGATGAGAATTCGCTGTTTGGTTAGTCCCCCGGCACGAGGCGTCATCAGACCGGTTCGAATCCGGATGTGGCCCTCTCCGCGACCCTCGAGCAACGCCTGCTCGGCGTTGATCACCAGATTCAGCACCACCTGCTGAAGCTGATACGGATCGGCCAGCGTTTGCGGCAGGTTGCGATCCAGTTTGGAATGGACCACGATGTTTTCCACTCTCAGCTCATAGCTGCGCAGCGCCAGCGTTCGCTCCACGATTTCGTTGATATCGACTCCCGTGCGTTCGGGTGTGCTTTCGCGCGCAAAGTACAGTAGGTTTTTCACGATGCGCCGGGCGCGTTCAGCTTCTTGGTACACCTTCTTCGCTTCGGAAAGCTGCGCAGGGGCGAGCCCATGGCCCAAGAGCAGTTGCGCGTAACCCATGATGGCTGTGAGTGGATTGTTGAGTTCGTGCGCGATTCCGGAAACGAGCTGACCGACCGCCGCCATTTTCTCCGTCTGAAGCAGACGGGACTGAATCCGAACCAACGATCCTTCTTCCATGCAAAGCAGCAGATGATGGGAGCCTGGCAAGATCGAGCGCAAGGTGATGCGAATTGGAAAGCCGCTCTGGAGTGAAGCATTCAGACTTCGCGGTTCCGACGAAAGAGGCGGCTGTGCCCAGAAGGATTTCATTTGTTCCGCGAGCGGCCCCGACAAAAACTTTTCGAGTTGCGCGCGCCGGTCCACCTCCTTCAGGCGAAGCAATTCGCGTGCTCGCTTATTGGCTCTTTGGATGACTCCCGTCGAATCCAATAGCAGGAGGGCTTCGCCACTGGAATCGAATACAGCGTTGAAGGCCGCACCATCCAGAGGCTTTGCGAGCCCGGTGGAGTCTGAATACTCAACGCTCCCTCGAGAAACATGGACGGCATCCATAGTGGGCAAAACGGCAGGTCCCCCTGTGCGGGTCGTCGGGTTGCTACCAACGCCCCTGAACAATGCAGTAGCCCGAAAACACGGCGAGTGCGACGGCGATTCCATATTCCACAGCACGGCGAGCTGCCTTATTCCAATAGTTGTTCCGCACGCAATCGACTTGTCGATGCACATGGCGGGCATTGCATAATCTTTACCAAGCGCGGCTTTCTTTTAACGTTCCTTTTTTCAGCGAGTTAAAAGCCTGAACCGACTCTGAAACTTCCCACTTCGATACAAAATGCCGTCAGGGTTCCCTCTGTAGGAATATGGGAGAGAGCCAATGATCGATGACTTGATGACGCGGTTCAGCTGCGGCCTTGAAATCGCTTTTCAGTTCGGGCGGGAATGCACTTCCGTTTCGTATTGTTTGAGCTTTCGATAGAGTGTGGTTTTGCCGATTCCAAGCAGACGAGCCGCCGCCAGTTTGTCGCCGCCAGCTTCTTGCAGGGCCCGCAAGATGGCTCGGCGCTCGAGTTCCTCGAGCGGCAGCAGCTCGTCGCTTTGAGGCATGCGTTCGCCAGCACCATATTGCAGATTTGAGGGAAGATCGCCCATGTGCAGAAGCGGACCGGAACCAAGCGCCACGGCCCGCTCGATGGCGTTTTCGAGTTCGCGAACGTTGCCCGGCCAGTCGTACGCGAGCAGTCGCGCCATCGCATCCTCGGAAATGGTGCGCACGTCACCCTTGGAATCGCAGAATTTCTCAAGGAACGAATTCACCAGAATGGGAATGTCGCCCTTTCGCTCGCGAAGCGGTGGCACTTTAATCTGCACAACGTTCAGCCGGAAAAATAAATCCTGCCGAAACTGACCCTGCCGGACGGCGGCATCGAGATCGCGGTTGGTGGCGGCGATGACTCGCGTGGCGATCGAAACGCGATCAGTCGAGCCCACTGGCTTTACCTCTCTTTCTTGCAAGGCCCGCAGGAGCTTGGCCTGCAAGTCCACGGGGAGATCGCCGATCTCGTCCAGGAAAAGCGTCCCTCCTGCCGCGGACTCCATCAGGCCCACTTTCGAGTGTGTTGCGCCAGTGAAAGCGCCCTTTACGTAACCGAAGAGTTCCGACTCGATCAGCGTAGGGACGAGCGCTGAACAGTCCACGGGCACGAATGGTTCGTTGCGTCGCGGCCCCGAAAAGTGGATGGAGCGCGCCACCAGCTCCTTTCCCGTACCACTTTCGCCGAGAACTAGAACAGGATATTTGTGCTGGCTCACTTTTTCGATCAGCCGGTAGACTCGCTGCATCTTCGGAGAAACGCCGATCAATCCTCCGAAGCCCGGCCTGCTGCGCAACTGCTCGCGCAAAACACGATTTTCCTGATCGATTTCAAGGGAATGCAGCACACGGTCCAGCTTGGTGCGCAGTTCCGGAACGTGAAAAGGCTTGGTCACATAGTCGGCCGCACCCATGCGTGTCGCTTCCACGGCGCTTTCGATGGTGCCGTATTGAGTCAACACGATTACGGCTATGTGGGGATGGGATTCCCGCACACGCTTCAAAAGCTCAAGCCCGCCAAGCTGGGGGACCCGCAGGTCGGTGATGATCACGTCTACCGGAGACTGCTCGAGAATCTCGAGGGCCTGCTCTGTGGTTGAGGCGGTGCGTGCACGCAGACCTGACTCGCCGGCCACGTCGCGGCACAGGCTTCTTGTGGCATCCTCGTCATCCACAATCAGAACAGTCGCTGCCATGGGCTGTCGCGCCGCAAGTGCTGTTTCCGTTCCGGTTCCAGGCATCGCTCCCCTCCCAAGCCGCTTCCCCCGATCAAGTTCCTTTCTCAGGGTCTTGATTGCAAGGACAGAACCAGTTCGGTTTAACCAGCCAGCTGATTCTAAAGGCCTTACATTACTTGAACGACCAATTCCAGTCAGACTGTAGTTCCAGTATGGGAAAGAAGACAAGACCGTAAGACTACGGCTTCTTGTAAGTACCGTGGATCAAACCGCTTACAATTGCGGGGACATCCCGCGTTCCAAAATGGGATTTCAGGACGGAACTTTACGCAATATCGCCAGAACTCAACCAACCTCCGCCTCAAAAGCTACATCTGAAAAGGGCGTGACGCGCAGTTTGCATCCTGCGGGCCGGTGATGCCCAGTTGGTTGCACTCAAGGGCTGAGGTCCGAACACACAAGGCGAGGCAGACTATGAAACGGCCGATCGCAATTTCAGGGGCTGCAGGACTTTTCTGCGCCGCGCTGGCCGTTGGGTCGTGCGCGCTCAGCGCGAATTCCTCAGCTGACGCTGCGCAGTCCGCAGCCCCCCTCCAGGTCGTTAGCGGCACGAGACTTTTGATCGGCCTGCGGGATTCGCTCAGCACCAAGACCGCGAAGGCTGGCGAGCGATTCAGCGCGCGGACGCTGGAGCCCCTTCCCGTAACGGACGGGACCGTTCTGCCTCCCGGCGCGGAGGTGCGAGGTCATGTGGATAAGGTTGAAGCCGCGCATCGGACGGGTCGCGCCCGAATGTGGCTCACGTTTGACGACCTCCAGGTGCGAGGCGGACGCGTTCCGCTTGTTGCTGCGATAGACGACGTGCCAGGAGTTCAATCCGTTCGCGTTAATTTTGCGCGTGAGGGCGATATCGAAGGCAACTCCGTGCCGCGCCGGACTGCGTATGAAGCGGCCGCTGCGGGAGCTTTGGCGGGTGCCGCACCCGGTGTGGCTGCGCACAACAAAAAGGACGCGGCGACCGGTGCGGCCGTGGCCGCAGTGACAGCTTTCATGGTTACCTCCGGATTGGGCGAGGAACTGATCCTCGAAAGAGGAACGAAGCTCGAGATCACTCTGGAGCGTCCGCTCTATTTAGCTCAAAACTGATTCGCAAGAGCCATCACCGCATGCCGAGTTCAGTGGGCTGCGATTCCTCACCTTCCCTTGGCATATCCCGGAACTGCTGGTAGATTCACATTATAGATGGCTGCCGACACTGCATCTCTCCAGCGTATTCTGATCGTCGAAGACGAAGATAACGCACGCAGAGGATACGAGGCCCTGCTCCGTAAGTGGGACTGCGAGGTGCTGGGTGTGCCCAGCGGCGAGGAGGCACTCGCCAAATACGCGGAGTTCAGTCCTCACGTCATTATTGCCGATGTTGAGCTTCCGGGAATGAACGGACTCGAGTTCCTCCGCCATCTCGGTGACGAAATCCTTCGCGTGCCGGTGGTGATCATCACCGGACGCGGCAGCGACGAACGCGTCGTGCAGGCTATCGAAGCAGGCGCCTTCTGGTACATCGAGAAGCCGTTGAAGCCTCCCGTTTTGCGAGCTCTGCTCGACCGAGCCCTGGGCCGCGTGCGCGATCAGCAGGCCGTGGCGGCCCTTCGTCGCGACCTGCGAGGCGCTGGAAAACTCGGCGCGATGGTAGGCTCCTCAAACGTGATGCAAGAGTTGATGCGTCAAGTGGAAATGGCCGCTCCCTCCACGGCATCCGTTCTGATTACTGGAGAAACCGGATCGGGAAAGGAGATCGTCGCCCGGTCCATTCATATGCTTTCTCCGCGCGCCATGCGCCCTTTTGTGGCCATCAATTGCTCGGCGATTCCGGAATCGCTGATGGAGAGCGAGATTTTCGGTCACGAGAAAGGATCGTTCACCGGCGCGGCCGAGCGCCGCATCGGCTGCTTTGAACTGGCCCACGGCGGCACTCTATTGCTGGACGAAATAGGTGAAATGCCCGCGCCCACGCAAGCGAAGTTGCTCCGAGTCCTGGAAGATCACAAGATTCGCCGCCTCGGCAGCAAGGTTGAAACGCCAGTGGACGTCCGCGTTCTCGCCGCGACGAATAAGAATCCTGAACAGGCTGTCGCGAGTGGTCACTTGCGGCAAGATCTATATTTTCGTCTCAATGTTTTCCACATCCATCTGCCACCGCTGCGGGAGCATAAGGAAGACCTGCAACCTCTGGTCGATCACCTGCTGGCGGAAATATCGGCGAAGCACGGCAAGCGAGTCTCGGGCGTCGGCACGGATACGATGGACCTTTTCCGTTCCTACCCTTGGCCCGGAAACGTCCGCGAACTGCGCAACGTCTTGGAGCGGGCCGTTATCGCTTCGGACCGGGGTACGATTGGCCGCCAGCATCTTCCACCGGATTTTGGCCATGCTCCCGCCGTGGGCACCCCCGGACTCGGCGGCCTCCGCTTTCCCGTTGGAACCACGGTCGACGATGCCGAACGCGAACTGATACTTCAGACCCTTACAGCCACCAGCCAGAACAAAACGCGAGCCGCAGAACTGCTTGGAATCAGCCTGAAGACACTTCACAACAAGCTCAAAGAATACGAGGCGGGGCGGAATAATGCGTCTCAGCCTGAAAACTAAATTCACGCTGGCGATCTCGCTGCTCGTGTTGGCGGTTGTTGCCGTGGTATCGGCGTTGTACATCGCTCGCCTTACGCGCCAGACCCTGCGCCAGGCAAACGACACCGCCGCCTTCATCGCTCAACAAGTTTATGACGCTTGCGGCAATGCGCTCAAAGAAGCCGCCGAACGTGGTGAGGCACCCGCGTCGCCTGAAGCAGCCGATTTACGCGAGTATGTCCGCCGGGCGTTTGACAACAGCAGTATGCTGAACTCGCTGATCGAATCCGATGTCGGAATTTCCCCCACGATTTACGAAATCACGATCAGTGATGCCGATGGCGTCGCGCTAGTCTCCAGCGACGCATCCCTTCGGGACCAAGCAGTGGCGAAGCGGCCCCCCATTAGCACCTTGGTGCGCGGCGGTTTTTTCCGGCAGATGGGCGAGCTATACGGACCACCCCAGACTTTCGAGTTTTCCCTGCCCTTCCAAGTAGGGACGCAGCCGTTTGGCGACATTCGCATCGGCCTTTCCTCCACTCTTATCCGGGGACAGGTTTTGCCAGGGCTACTTTCCGCCATCTATTGGGGGCTTGGCTCCGTCTTGGTATCGACCGTGCTGGCTTTGCTGGTCAGCACCATAGCATTGGCTCCCATCACCCGCATCTCTGCGCAACTTGACCGCATCTCGGCGGGCCAGTTTGATCCGGAACCTGTCGTCGAGCAGGGCGACGAATTCGGAATCGTAAGCACCAAGATCGTCGGAATCGGAAAGCAGTTGCGCGACGTGCGTGAGATTTTCAGCGCACTGCGCGAAAACTTGGACCAAGTAATGAGCGGCCTCGAAGACGGCCTGCTACTCTTCAATGCTGAAGGACGCGCGGTGCTGGTGAGTCCATCGGTCGAAAAATTCCTGGGTGTACGCTCCAATGAGCTTCGAGGCGCCCAGTTGACTGAGATCTTTCCGGCGGGCCATCCCTTTCGCGAAGCTTTGAACATCGAAGGAAACCGCATCGAACCAACCGAAGGCAAAGAGATAACGATGGAGAACGGCGCGCGCTCCCGGCGCATCGGAGTAAGTGTGCAGATCATCCGGGAGCAAGGCGTGCAAATGGGCACGCTGATCACCCTGCGAGACGTCGAGTCCCTCGAGCGCATCGGTAGCCAACTCCAGGTTTCCGAGCGCTTGGCCGCGCTGGGCCGCGTGACGGCTGGCGTCGCGCATGAAGTCAAAAATCCTCTGAACTCCATGCGCCTCTGGCTCGAAATATTAAAGGCCAACATGCCCGTTGATCCCGAACCCCAGCAGGCCGTGAAGATGCTGGATAGTGAAATCGACCGGCTGGACCGCGCCGTGAAAACATTCCTGAACTTCACCAAACCGGTGGAGCTCAATCTGCAAGAAACGGATGCCCGCGATATTCTCGATGAAGTTCTCGATGCCGCCCGGCCGTCCATCAACCGCAGCGGACTCATCCTGAGCGCTGAGCGACCCTCCGAACCTCTGCCCATACTGGTCGATCGGCAGATCATTCATCAGGCGATCCTGAACCTTTTGCTGAACGCCTGCGATTTCACGGATTCGAATGGCATAATTGCCGTCAATTTGCGCCGCTCCGGCAGTCTCGCGACCATCGAAGTGCACGACTCGGGAAAGGGAATCCCTCTTGAAGACCAGAAGAAAATCTTTCAGCTCTTTTTTACAACGCGGCCCGGTGGCACCGGGATCGGTCTGGCAAATACGTTTCGGTTCATACAATTGCACAACGGACAGATAGAATTCGAATCGGAACTGGGTCGCGGCACTACGTTTCGCGTGCAGTTGCCCCTCGCACGGACTGCCGATGAATCCGCTCCGAAGCTGCATGACTTTAGCCAGCCATTTGCGACTGGGAATCGATAAATGCCTAATCGATCCAACGTCCGCGCCGGCTTAATCGCTTTCCTGACCGGCCTTTCGCTGTTGACCGCCGGTTGCTCCCAACAGCGGGTTCGGGCGGCCAGTCCCGCAACAGCGCCGCTGCCGCCCAGCGCCGAGCGACCCATGAACGTTGCTCCTGATACCAATGCGACTCCTCCAGAGAATCCCGTGCCTCCAGCTCCTGTAGTCGCCGGCTCGTTGACCCCACCAGTTGAAATCGTGTCCGCCGAGCCGACGGCGCCAAGGAAGCCCGGCGGCGAATCGGCGGAGACGGCATCGCAACCATCGGCCCATCCCGCGGCACCGCAAATCTCTCCGCAGATTTCCCCCGGCGACCAAGCCGCCTACGAGCGCAAGACCAATGACGACGTCTCCGTCACACAAAAGAATCTCGATCAGGCCAGGGGCAAGCAATTGAGCGCGGCCCAGCGGGACTTGATCGAGAAGATTCGTAGTTTCGTTTCCCAATCGCGCGATGCCAGTAAGGATGGCGATTGGGCTCGCGCGCAGAATCTGGCTCAAAAGGCCCGGCTGCTTTCGGCTGAGTTGATCAACTCGCTCTAGTGGAGGAGGTACGAAATTCACCCTATTGGCTCCCGGCCAGGAGTATGGTAATTGTTACTGGTATGTGAACGATGCTCCAATCTCGGAGGGAACAGATGCCCGTCACCACCCAAGACGTGCGGCAGTTCCTCATGGCAAAAGACCCAGAATTTCGCAGTCTCGCCGAACAGCATTCCCGCTGTGAATCTCAGCTAGAAAAGATTGTTAAATCTCCTTACCTCAGTGCGGAAGATCTTGTCGAAGAGGCTATGCTGAAAAAGCTCAAGCTCCGCCTGAAGGACCGGATGGAGTTCATTCTCTCCCGGCATCAACAGTTCGCCCACTAGGGCCCCGCAAGCACCTCGCTTCTGTCGTACAATACATTTGCATTTCGAAGGACCGTTCTCATCACAGCAGGGGTCGCGAAACTTCCACTCAGATGGTCAAAGATGCGTACAAATTTGCAGTGCCGCCCATTATTGCGGGCATCGCGTGTCTTTTGTTGGACTGGAGGCTTCCTGCCGCCGTTTTGATTCTCCTTGGCGGCTTCATCTTCTATTTCTTCCGCGATCCCGAGCGCGCGATTCCGGCGGATCCCGCTGCGATCGTTTCGCCCGCTGATGGCAAGGTGGTGGATATCGCGAGCGAGGAGTTCGATTCCCGCGGTGGCACGCGAATCAGCATTTTCCTTTCAATTTGGAACGTCCACGTACAGCGAGCTCCGGTGGCGGGCCAAATAGCGGAAGTTGCGTATCGTCCGGGGCGTTTCTATGGCGCCTATCGCGCCCGTGCCTCCGCGGAAAACGAGCAAAACGTAATTTATATCGATACGCCGCATGGCATATTGGTTTTCAAACAAATCGCCGGAGCCATCGCGCGGCGCGTGCTATGCTGGAAGCGAAAAGGCGAGACGGTCGCCCGCGGTGAGCGCGTCGGCTTGATTCGATTCGGATCTCGCGTGGATATTTGGCTACCCCTTGAAGTGGAAATTACCGTCCGCCGCGGACAAATGGTCAAGGGCGGAGAGAGCATTCTGGCCAAATGGATTTCGATAGCATAGATCCCATAGGCCGCGAAGAGGAGCCCGGGCGGCAATTGCGCCGCAAACGGTTGCGCCGTGGCATCTACATCCTCCCCAGCATGTTCACGGTGGCTAATCTCCTCTGCGGCTACTACGCGATTCTGGCCACCCTCGAAGGTCAACCTACTGACTTCGATAACGCCGCTCGCGCCATCGGCATCGCTATCGTGTTCGATTCCCTTGACGGGCGCGTCGCTCGAGCCATGGGCACCAACAGCGAGTTTGGAAAGCAGTTCGATTCGCTCGCGGACATTGTGAGTTTCGGCATGGCTCCCGCCTTTCTTGCCTACGCCTGGGGAGTGCATGCGCTCGGAGTCGCCAACGAAGGCGCTCCTCACCTGATCCCGCTCGGCTGGCTGATTGGCTTTTTCTACGTTGGTTGCTGTGCATGGCGCCTTGCGCGCTTCAATATTCAGGGCATGGCGCCGGGCGGCAATCGGTTCTTTGCGGGAATGCCCACTCCTGCCGCCGCCGGGATGGTCGCAGCGGTCGTGCACGCATTTCCCAGTCCGGTTCAGGACGGACGCATCTCCGTTTTGTGGCTCGGGCTCATCGTCGCACTCGGACTGCTGATGTCCAGCACCGTGCGCTATTACAGCTTCAAGGACATACCATGGACGCGCCGCCAGCCGTCTCTCGCCGTGCTCCTTCTCGTCCTTCTGATCGGCGGCATCGTCCTTTTCTCGCAGATCACGCTCCTTGCGCTCGCTAGCGCGTACCTCGTCCATGGCATCGCGTTTTACACTGTGCGGTCGGTGCGCCACCGCCTCGCCTCGCGCCACGCCTGACCCATGCCCAGCGGGCCGCTGAACACCTACAGGGTTGCGATCGTCGGGGCGTCTTCGCTGCGCGGTAAGGAAATCAAGCAAGTTCTCGAAGATCGTAATTTTCCTGCAAGTGACGTCATTCTCCTCGACGAAAGCGTGATGGCCGGCACTCTTACCGAAGCCGCGGGAGAGCCCACTTTCATCCGCGCTCTTGAAGAAGACAGCTTTGAACACGCCAACTTCGTTTTCTTTGCCGGTACTGCCGCTGACGCAGAACGAAACTGGCAGTCCGCCCGTAAAGCGGGCGCCACGGTAATCGACTTGACCGGCGCCCTCTCCGCCAGCGGCTCCGGCGACGACTCAACTCCCTGGATTCCATCTCTCGATTCGATTTTGCCGCCGGGTTTTTCTTCTCCAACCAATGGCTCGCCTCATAGCGCCGCCTATTCCTCGCCTCCGACTCCCGCAATTATCGCGTGTACCGTGGCGGCGGTTCTCGGCGTCTTCCATTCGCGCGGTGTTGCCATGCTGCTGTTTCCGCCGGTTTCCGAACGCGACCTCCCCGGCGTCGAGGAATTGGAAAGCCAAACCTCCAGCCTGCTGTCGTTCCGCGAGGTCGCGAAGCCGGTTTTCGACGCGCAAGTCGCCTTCAATCTGCTCGCGAGTTACGGAGAAGCGACCAAGCCCACCCTGGCGGACACTCGCAGCGCCATCGCTCGGGATGTCGCGCGCTATCTTTCCGGCCGCACTCCCGTCCCCGCTCTTCAATTCGTGCAGGCGCCGGTATTTTACGGCTATGCTTTCTCGGCCTACGCCGAGTTCCCTTCACTCGAGCTGGGGCAACTCGAATCCGCGTTCG
>DATDMO010000232.1:0-3980 GCA_036518755.1 Candidatus Acidiferrales bacterium
CAGCGTCTGCAAGTAGCGCAGCATGCTCGGTTCGTCGTCAACGACAAGGATCTTCGGCGAGTTTCCAGTCACTTCCGCGATCTGCCTTTCGGTTCGTTGAATGGATGATTGATTATCCGGCTATCCGTGCTTTAGCGGAAGCAGGAAAGAGAATTTACTTCCGCAACTGGGTTCGCTTTCCACCCAGATTTTCCCGCCGTGGGCCTGCACCAGCCGCCGCGCGATGCCGAGGCCCAGTCCCATTCCACCGCTATTCAGTTCCCGGTTGTTCGGGATCTGGAAAAAGTCTCCAAAAATTTCCTGGTGGTACTCAGGCGGTATCCCCGGGCCGGTGTCGGCCACGCTGACCCGCACCGCGTTCGGCGCTCCCACTGCATGCTTGCGTCGTTCCCGCGCCTGCGGCCGAACTTCCAGTACACGCCGTTCCCACAATTGAGGCTCCGCGTTCAGCCACACCGTCCCCCCCTGCGGCGTAAACTTCAACGCGTTCTCCAGCAGGTTGGATACGACGCGCTGGATGCGGTCGTAGTCGAAGGCAAATGGCTGAAGATGTTCGCTCGCCAGGTAGTAAAAAGCGATCCCTTTGGATTGAAAGCGGGGCATCCAGAAGCCACAGATTTCCGTGAGGCAGCCGTGCAGATCGCGCGGCTCATCCAGTTGCAGATTCAAATTGCCGGTCTGCAGCGCGCTGAAGGTGAGGAAGTCGGTGATCAGGCGGTGCAGACGCTGGCTGCTGGAATGCATGTCCTCAAGGCAGCGGTTTTGAAGCTCTGTCAGAGGGCCGAGCTTGCCGCTCATCATCAGTTCGATGTATCCGGAAACCACCGCCAGCGGCGTGCGCAAATCGTGCGCCGCCGTGGCCAGCGCTTGCGCGCAACGCTGGTAATCGATCTCCAGTTGTTGATAGGCCCGGAGCAGATCGTCTTGCACGACTTCGTTCTTCTTCCCGTCGGCGGCGGCAAGGAATGCCTTTTCGATGGCCCGCCTTGTCGATGCGGCTGCAGCCGCGTTCTCGGAGTGTTCAGGCATGGCAATTCTCAGGTCGGCACTCTGAGGGGAGAAAGCGACGCAGGTAGCCTACTCGGGTCCCTCGATGATAGGAGAGCCGCAGGATGAAGTCAAGGAAGTGGTGCAAGTAATTTCCTCGATAGTCGCAAAAGGTTGCTGCATTTGCTGGGCGGATGCCGCCGAATTTTATTGTAAACATTGCCCACGACCACGCGTAAATACTGAGCTGATAATCGCTTAGCGTAGTTTTCCACGTTAGATTCGTGGTCTAAGGTGTTTGGCACATCATGTGCCCCCAGATGCACGGGAAAACGCTTAATGCAGAAGCCACCCTCCGAGCGACGGAAGCATCAGCGTTTGCCATTATCGATCCCCGTTTTTGTCCGCGGCGTCGATCAGGATGGCAAAGAGTTTCTGGAATTTGCTACCGCTCTCAACATCAGCGCCGGAGGTATTTTGTTGGCAACCAGGCGCAGTTTGCCGCGTTCCGCCAATCTGTCCCTGGAAATTCCTGTAGCTCCTCTTCCCCCCAATACCGTCTCCCCCCAATCAGTACGTAGCCTTAAAGCCAAGCTGGTTCGTATTACCCATGGCGAGCGCTGCCATCTGCTTGGCCTCAAGTTTCATCGCCCCCTGCATGGAACAGCAAAAGGGAAAATTGCTTCCGCATAGGAAAGTAATTTCCCATATTTCATGTCCTCCCCTGCGGCTCAAGAATTCGAATATCGTGTAAGTTGCTGAAAATACATTAGCCTTTAGTTTCTCGGCCAAGAGCCAGGGCATACTATGCCCCACTAAGGTGGGTGCAAACTTTGGCAAATAGAGTGCAATATACGTGAGTAGCCACAGATTTCAGGAGAGGTCTTCACGATGGCAGTAGCTGGAGCCACTTTTTCAACCGATCGCTCGTCGCCGGTGCCTCCGGATTCGGTCCTGTTTGGCAGTACCCGCGCCATGCAGGCGGTACGCGAACGCGTACAAAAAATCGCCAGCGCCAACCTCCCCGTCCTCATTCAAGGGGAGAGCGGCACCGGCAAGGACATCATCGCGCGTATCATCCACAACCTGTCCGCCTGGTGCAATGGCCCCTGGGTGAAAGTGAACTGTCCTGCTATCCCCGGCACCTTGCTGGAGAGCGAACTGTTCGGCTACGAAAAGGGAGCATTCACCGGAGCTTATGGCTCCAAGCCGGGGCGCGTCGAACTCGCCAACCGCGGCACTCTGTTCTTGGACGAAATCTCCGAACTCGACTACAGCCTGCAATCCAAGCTGCTCCAGTTGCTGCAGGACGGACAGTTTTGCAGCATCGGCGCGCAAGAGGACAAGAAGGTTGAAGTCCGCGTCGTCTGCGCAACCAACCGGGTTCTGGAGAACGAAGTGGAAGCCGGGCGCTTCCGCCAGGACCTCTTCTATCGCATCAACGTCGTCAACATTCAAATGCCGCCGTTGCGCGAGCGCGCCGTCGACATCCCCGTGCTGGTGCATTACTTTCTCGAACTCTACAACGAAAAATACAACTCCCGTGCCCGTACGCCTTCGTCGCAGCTGCTTACCCAGCTCCAGCACTACCACTGGCCGGGTAATATCCGCGAGCTGGAGAACCTGATGCGCCGTTACTCCATCCTCGGTACCGAGGAGGCGATCACCTCCGAATTATTGCCGCGCAAGCAAGAGATGTTCGACGACGATTTCCCCGTCGACGGACCGATCTCGCTGAAAAAGGTCACGCGCCAGGCGGTGTTGGAGCTGGAACGTAAGATCATCTTCAAAGTCCTGCAGGCGAACCATTGGAACCGTAAGCGTGCCGCCCGGGCCTTGAACATTAGTTATCGCGCCCTGCTCTACAAGATCCGCGATGTCGGACTACCGGCCATCCGCGGACGTAGCCGCGTCGAAATAACGCCGCCTGCGCCGCCCGAAGTCTAAACCGCCTCCGTCTCTCTGTTTGCGCCGCTGCCTTCGTCCATCGAAGGCAGCTTTTTTTTGCGTGCGTTGCCTGTGATCCTCCTGCTTGCTGAGCTCCCGCTTCGGAGATAGCATTCCCCTGAAAATCAGCTCGTCCCCCGATCCTCTGTTGCAGGACAGGTCGAGGGTTTTCCTGATTCCGGGAGGGTCTCATGAAGAATCTCCGTTTTCCGGCATTGACGCTCGTCCTTGCGCTGCTGGCGCCGCTTGCCGTGGCACAATCCAAAATCGTGATTGCGGCCGGCACGCCCGAAGACCTGGAGTTGCAGCGCATCTCCAACGAGGCGGACGCGCAGAAGCGTACGGCCATGCTGCAGGAATTCGTGCAAAAGTTTGCCTCCAATCCCGCCGCCGCCGCGTTTGGCAATTGGCAATTGTCCCAGCAGTATGGCGCCGCCAACGATCCTCAGAAGGCCCTGGAATACGGCGACAAGGCGCTGGCCGCCATGCCGGATGCGGTCGAAATCCTGGTCTCGCAGACCGACTTCGCGCAGCAGCTCAAGGATTCCACCAAGGTCGTGGACTATGCCGTGCGTGGCGCCACCATCATCGACAGTGTCGGCAAGCCGCCCAAACCGGCCGACATGCCGGAGCAGGCTTACGCTTCGCAGATTGCCGATCAAAAGGAGGCTCTCAAGCCGAGCTACCAGTACATGGAAGTTGCCGCCTACAACGCCATCACCGGCGAGAAGGTCGCGCGCACCCGCATGCCGGAAATCGAGAAATTTCGTGCCGCGTTTCCCGCATCGCAATTCGGTGAGTCAATGGCGACGCTGGCGATTGTGACCTTCCAGGAGATGAAGGATTCCGCCGGCCTGGCCACCTTCGGCGATAAAATGCTGGCGCAGAAACCCAAAGACATGAGGCTGCTCACCGTACTCGCCAGCGCCTACGCCAGCGATCCGGCGCACATGGCTCAAGCGGGCAGTTATGCACGGCGCGCTATCGAATTGCAGAAGACTGCCGCCTCCGCCACCCCCGATGACCGCAAGCTGGCCGGGGTGGCG
>DATDMO010000233.1:0-3558 GCA_036518755.1 Candidatus Acidiferrales bacterium
TGGTCGAGCGTCGAGTCGTAAGGCGCTTTGGCAACGACAAACGGACGGGGACCTAGTCCAGCGCGCCGCCGCATTCGCTGATGATCATGAGCTTGAGACAATAGCTGGCACAGGGGATCACCCCGCCGTGCGCCAACCGTACAGCCCCAGCACGAATTTCCAGCAGGCGCGATTGAAATTGACCCCCGCGCGTATGGCATCGAGGGGCGTGGCTGCGGCAAATCTTCCGATCTCAGCGGGCGGTAGCTCGGTCAAAACGATGCTGCCCGTCGATTCGCCATGTCGGAACGCGAGATGCGCTCCGAATTTTCTGGCAAGCGCCCGCATGGCTTCGTTTTCCGCGCCAGTCGCGATGCGCAACGAGCGATAACCCTTGGCGCGCGCCTCGGCGATCAACTTGCGGAACAAGTTAGTGCCGATACCCCTCCTGCGCAGGCCTGTCTCGACGCTGAATGCGATCTCAGGCTGCGCGTCCGGAGATTGATCCGGCGGATGCAATTCCGCAGCACCTCGAACCAGGCCGTTTTCAAGATAGGCAATCACGACGGTCCCGTCGCTCGCGCATTTCGCTGCGTAGTGCTCGATGAAGCTATCATCCATAAAGCCGTGAAAGCGGTCATGGCGGCTCTCCGGGTCAAGCCGCAACAGATGATCACGAAAAAGGGGCAGTTCTTCGTGTCGGGCAAGTCTCCGAACCGCGCCTGCAGCAACCGCTGGACTGAGAACGTCTGGATAGCTCACGTCAAAACTCCTCTCGGTAGCCCTCGAGGAGGCGTCCAATCCCTAGGCTTCGTATGTTGTGCGCCGCAATATTAACTTCAAGACCGATTGTTGCCCTGAAATATCAGGATTCTACACGATTTTGTTAACCTGCGGCCTCCGCGGTGTTTTCAGAGCACCATCTGGGTCTGGGTCACGACGGCGACAAGCCTTCCGTCCTCGGTCTCCAATCTGGTTTGCCAGACCTGGGTGCGCCTCCCTCGATGCACCGGGGTGGCCGTCGCAATCACGGTCGCGCCCTCCCTCGCCGCGCCGATGAAGTTGGTCTTACTCTCGATGGTGGTGGTGCCCTTGGCGTCCTCTGGCAAATTGATGACAGTCGCCGCAGCGCCGACCGAATCCGCCAACGCCATCAATGCCCCGCCATGAGCGGTGTGGTACAGCGTACAGAGGTCAGGACGGACCAGCATGCGCGCTACCACGTGATCCTTTTCGGCCTCGGTGAAGGTGACGCCTTTCAGATCCGCAAAGGGCATTTTCATCGCACGGACTTTTTCGAGCGGCGTCATGTTGCAATGCTCCGGTTTCGGCTGCCGCGCAGGCAGCACCCATGCGCTTGCATCAGCTTCTTCGTTATGCACTTTTCCGGAGAATGAATGCTTTGGTCAAGCACCTGACGACAGAAGAGATCGATGATGGTTCGTGCGCATTTCACCGTTTCCTCGCGTGATGCTTTCTGCGCGTGTCAACAAACATGAAGTACGAGCGTACATGCCTGGCGTGTGTTTGATTGCTCAACGGCATCACTTTCAGAATCGCAGGCCCGTCACTAGAGTTCGCCTCATGACTTCCATTTGGTTGAAGGACCCGGGGGATGGCAGGCAACCGCCAGATCGTGTTTGTGGCAGTCGTGGCGACGAGCGGCTTCGTATCTGTCGTAAGTGCAGCGCAACCGGTTTCCCGCGAGCAGGACATTGGCGAGTTGCGGCTAGGACAGCGTATCAAGGTGGACGACGGAACTTGCCCTACCGGCCAGATCAAGGAGATTTCAGGCACCAGGATGACGTCGAACGGGATCGTCCGCTCACCAAAATGCATCCCTCGCACGGGCCCACGGCAAAAATAGCTTTTAATCGAGTGGATTAGACATGCGCTACCATTTCGATTCCAACATTCGCAAAAGTGCCTGCCCGAAACGGGATGCTAATGGGTTTGAGCCTCTTTGGTGGGCTCGAACATGCATTGCATCGTCGGCTTGGCGACCTTGGTGAAAGTCGCATCAATCATGGATCGTTTGGAGGCCGGCACCCACTCATTTTCAATTGTGGGAACGCCGGTCTCGCTGATCCCGCGCAGCAACGCCGAGCGAAGATCGGCATCTTCGATGACGGCGGCCGCATAGTCGTGGAGACACCCGCAAACGGATTCGGGATGCTCCCAGCGTCCCAACATATGAGGTGCGCATTGGCGCACGAACTCGCCGCGCGGATCGGGCAGTCTTATCTGCGAATTTATCTGTGAAAGCATCTCGGCCTGCGCCGAGGTGCAATAGGCCAAGCACGCAACGATCACCGATGCATGGATTCGCAAGAACATATACCAAGCCCTGCCAGCATAACTCGCACCCACTGTGCAGCGATACCTTTGTGCCGTTTCCGGAGTTCTGCGTCAAAATCGAAAATGGTTTCTTGACACAGAAGATTTGTTTCGTTGCTGCACGGGGACGAAACAGAGCCGAAAACCCAGTAATTTCGGGAATGCTTGTCGTTCATTGGAGCTAATTCGGGCGTCCATTGGCTACTCGCCGCGCCGTCTCGCGCGGGACGGAAGATGAACCAAATTCCGCCTTCTCCGACTCCCTTAATGGCGCGCAATGTTTTGCTGGCGCGACGCCGTTCAATCTCAGCCGGGGGGCGGATCGTGGGCAATGGCAACTTCGATGCCGGCAAAAAAGACCCAGTCGGCGGCCTGCTTCGACCGGGAAATTCACCGCGCGGCGGACCCGAAACGGGGTCGAACGAGGAGAATCGCCCGAAGTTCGAGCAAGTCAAACCTGCGGCGCGATGTCCGAACGGCATGGCCACGGTAACGAATCGTCACCGCAAAAATTCATTCGCCTGATAGGCTGCCGTGACCCCAAGGCCGGCACCCGAACGCGGAGGCATCCGCAGTTGCCACGCACATAAGCCCTGGACACGGAGCACGCGTGCTAGCGGCGCCTATTGGATGAACTCGCCGCATTTCTGAACCACCGCATCGCTCGGCCCCCAAGGCATAATTGGCACCGAGGATGTCGAATTTTTTGGCGAACCTTCAATCAGTCTGTCTGAATAAACCATGTACACCAGCACGTTGCGCTTAGCGTCACAGCCCCGCACGATTTGCATTTTCTTGAAGAACAGCGATCGCCGTTTGCGGAACATGTCTTCGCCTTGTTCAAGCTTGCCCTTGAACTGGATCGGGCCGATCTGGCGGCACGCGAGCGATATATCTGACACTTCTTCGGCGATTCCCAACCAGCCTTTGATGCCTCCCCGCTCGGGCACCGTAAAATGGCAGGCCACCCCTTCGATCTCCGGATCATCGATGCCGTAGGTTGCTAGCTTGTCGTTCGGGCTGAGCCACTTGAATACCGTCGAACGACGGAAGATCAGATCAGGCTCTTCCGCCGCAAAAACGGGCGAAACAAGCCATGCAAATAGCGCTAGCGCCAGCAGCGCCCAACAACTGGAACGTATGTCTGGGTGACGGCTTGTGGCTTGGCTTGTCATGATTTTCTCCTTGGGCGGAAAGGCAAGATTCAGGCGCTCACAAGCCCCGACGGGAAGCCTCAGTAGC
>DATDMO010000234.1:0-2178 GCA_036518755.1 Candidatus Acidiferrales bacterium
CGGAAGGGCGCGGAATCGAATGGCGCATCCACACTTTGCCTGCAGTGAGCTGCGACCCGACCCTGGTGAGCTTAGTATTTTCCAATCTTCTTTCCAACGCCCTAAAATTCACGCGGGGAGTCGAACACCCGGTCATCCAAGTTGGCAGCCAGGTGAACGATGGCCGGATGACAATCTTTGTCCGCGATAACGGGGTGGGCTTTGACTCCAGATATGCCGATAAGCTATTCGGCGTCTTCCAGCGACTGCATCGCGAGGAGGACTTCGAAGGTACGGGCATAGGATTGGCCACGGTCCAACGGATCATTCAGCGGCACGGCGGCGAAGTGTGGGCAGAATCCACGCCGGGTCACGCAACCACATTCTATTTCACGCTGGAACCGAGATTACAACATACCGCGCCGAACGCGGCAAAGGAGGCAAGCCTTGAGCAAGCCTGACGGAGTGGAAATTTTGTTAGTCGAAGACAACCCCGCAGATGCGGAGCTAACCTTGCACGCTTTGCAGAAACACAATCTCGCCAACCGCATCCAGCACGCCCGAGATGGGGAAGAAGCCTTGGACTTCATTTTCTGCCGGGGAGCCTTTTCAGCGCGCCGCGCAGTGGCTGGACCTCGGCTGATCCTGCTTGATTTGAAATTGCCGAAAATAGACGGCCTGCAAGTGCTGCGGGAAATCAAAAGCGACCCCAACACCAAGCCGATTCCGGTGATCATACTGACGTCATCGAAAGAAGAACGGGATCTGGTGAATAGCTACCAATTGGGCGTCAACAGTTACATTCAAAAACCCGTAAACTTCTCCGAATTTCAAGACGTGGTTCGGCAACTCGGCATGTACTGGCTTTTGCTGAATGCCGCGGCTCCGGTAGTAGCACCGCTTGCTCACTAGAGCCGCTCGTAACAAGTAGATCTGAAAAACGAGAATGAGCAAAACCCACAGGCCCGTATCAGTTCCAGCCAAGCCCCTGCGACTGCTTTTTGCCGAAGACGATCCGAACGATCTGGAACTTTGCCTTCGTGATCTGGAGAAGTCAGGTTTGAATTTCCAAGCTGACTCTGCCTTCACGCGGGAGGAGTTCGCGCAAAAATTGCGCGGCGAGCCGGCTGATGTTGTGATCTCAGATTATCGCATGAAGGGCTGGACCGCGATGGATGCTCTGGCCATGATCCAAGAATCTTGGCCTAGCGTACCTCTGATCCTGGCCAGCGGCACGCTCGGCGACGAGCTCGCCGTGGAATGTATCAAGAAGGGCATAACCGACTATGTGTTGAAGGGACAGCTTGCGAGACTGCCAATGGCGATCCGGCGCGCGCAGGAAGGTCGAGCGCTGCGCGAAGCGGAGACACGAGCGCTCGAGGCACTCCGGGAAAGCGAGGAGCATTACCGCACACTCGTGGAGAACGCTCCGGAAGCCATCGTCTTGTTCGATGTTGACCAGCAGAAGTTCGTGGATTCCAATGGCCGCGCTTTGTCCCTTTTTGGCTTAACGAGGGACGCGCTTCTGCAAAGCGGTGTGAGGGACGTAAGCGCTACCAAGCAGGTTGATGGTGCCACGGCCGAAATGGTGGAACGGTTGTTCTCCGAACCGGGATTGGAGGGAGCTTCCGCGCACTTCGAATGGATGTACCGCAACTCGCAAGGAGAGGAACACCCGGCCGAAGTGTATCTGGTCCGCCTGCCATCGGCGAACCGCCGTCTGGTACGGGCCAGCATCGTGGACATCACGGAGCGAAAACGATCGGAGCAAGCCTTGCGAGATAGCGAGGCTCGCTATCGCGGCCTGGTCGACAATGCCACCTATGGAATCCTTTGGGTCGAGGAGCACGGAGGCAAATTGCTGGACGCAAATCCCGCAATGGCCGCGATGCTTCGGTACGACTCCGTGGACGACTTGCTGGAGATTCAGTTAACAAAAAAGCTCTATTGCAATCAGGACGACCAGGTCGCGATCATCGCCGCATACATGCAGCAGGGGCGCGCGAGTAGGACCGTGGAATGGAAACGCAAGGATGGAAAGGTTGCTACCGTCACGCTAAATAGCCGTCGGGCGATGAATCCCGACGGAAAATCGCAATGTGCCGAAATAATCGTTGAGGATATAACCGAGCGCAAGACTCTTGAAAGACAGCTCGTACAAGCCCAGAAATTCGAAGCGATCGGGCAGCTGGCCGGTGG
>DATDMO010000235.1:0-7995 GCA_036518755.1 Candidatus Acidiferrales bacterium
CTTGGGAATAATGAGTGTGTCTCCATCTCTCGCTTGGATGTCAGCCGCTTTGTTTTTCCAACGTTCGACGCGGGAGGAGATCCGAATTGGGATCCGTCCCACGGGCGCATTGGTCGTCAACTGCATCAATGTAGTCTCATACTGACCGAGAGCCATTTCTTTTGCTTGTTTCTGCGCCGGCGTACTGTCCGGCATAGCCTGCAGGCTCCCCTCGGCATCCTTCACGCGTAGGACAAGCTTGCTCTGCTCTTTCGTTTCCAGGTCCCGCACCTGCACGCGTTCAAGGATGGCTCCATACGGATAAGCGTCTGGCAAGAATCCGCCCGCCCGCTCCAAAATCGAACTGAGCCTCTCACCGGGCCGAATCCCGTAGGTGCCGGGATGCTTCACCTCGCCCTTTAGAGTAATCGTTGCGCCCAGATCGTCCCAACCGGGAAGCTGACGAATACTAACCACGTCGCCGTTATGAAGTTGCGCGTTACTTTTTGGATCGCCAGAGAGGGCGGCGGAAATGACAATCGGCTCATGCTGTCCAGTCAACTGACCTTGCCCGGCATATTCGTACCGCGTCAAATCTCCATTTTCGGTATCGGCATCCGGCTTTAGTCCGCCGCCCACGCGGACCAGATCGGCCACCGTCATATTCGTGGTCAGGGGATACCGGCCCGGACTTCCGACTTCTCCTTCGATGTACACGACGGCAGGTTGCATAGCATTCGTACTTTTGTGTATTAGCAGCCGGTCCCGCGGTTCCAGGATTATGTTCTGAGTCGAATCGCCGGCGAGGGCCTGATTTAGCGCCACGCTGAAAATCTCAGCTTTGCCGTCGGGCATGTACCGGAACACTTGTGCGTCGTCAGCCTGGGCGTCGGGCTCCATTCCTCCTGCCAAATGAACGGCATCGGCCAAATGAATCTGCCCTGACGTGCGGTACGTGCCTGGGGCCCTCACGTCGCCTAGCACCGACACTGTCGGCGGATTTTCAAAATCGAAACGGCTGAAAACTCGAACCGTATCCATGGCGTGAAGAACCGGCGCTTGCGCTGGATTTGCAAGCGCATCCGCCAGGTTGAAACTCTGCACGCTCGGGCGGAAGTCGGGCGCGTTGAGCCGAATGATTTCCGCGTACTGCATCGAAGGTTCCGGCAGCAAGTCCTTGAAGGATGGAATCAGGTCGGTCACGCGCATGTCATCATGATAGGAATATCGGCCGGGACGAATCACGTGGCCCTCGAGATACACCGCGTCTTCGTTACCCTGGCTTATCGGAAACACTCGAATGCGATCCCCATCCTGTATTTGGAAGGCGTCCAGTTTTTGCGTCGCTTGGGCATCATCGTCCGAAGCCGGTATGTCGAGGCTGAGCATCGTGTGCTTCTCGTGGGCAATGGTTCTCTGCACCTCGATGTGGCGTAGTGTTGCCGTTGGGAGTAGGCCTCCTGCCAGCGCCAGTACGCTGGTCAAGTCCTTCTCGTCTTTCAATTCGTAGATCGCCGGCCGCCGGACCATCCCTTCGACCGTCACTTGCGGGCCAATCGGCGGTACGAGAACGCTATCGCCGTTTTGCAAACGCTGAATGTCCGACTTCACTCCGTGCAGGAGCAAGTCATATAAATCCACATTTTGGACCAGCTGGTCGCCGCGAAGATGCCGCACAATCCGGAGCGATCCCCCCGGTGTGGGCCCGCCCGCAATAAACAGAGCATTCAGCGGCGTCGAAAGCGAACTCACATCGTAGGCGCCAGGGTTTGCGACGTCGCCCACCACGTAGATGCGGACCGTCCGCAAACGCGAAAGTGAAACATCCGCCGAAATATTGCGAAATTGAGTGCGCAGAACCTGCTGTAGATTTTGCTGAACCTCGGCAAGACTTTTGCCGCTCACCAGCAGCGGTCCTACTTCGGGCAAGCTGATCCGGCCTTCGCGGTCGACGCTTCTATAGATCCGGCGCGACACGCCTCCCCACAGATCGATCGCCAGTCCATCCCCCGGTCCGACTACGTAGTCCGGACCCGCCGGCAAGTCCATCGGAATTGCATACGGATTCTGCGAGTTGTTTTCGAAAACATCCATGCCAAACCGCCTGGCGGCAGCTGGTCGCGGTGTTGCCTGCATGTACATGTCATAAAGAGACGGGATGTCGTTGTACGGGTTCGGCTTGCGGATCATCGCCGCTGGCTGCAGCATTTGCCGATTCTGCTGATTCCTCCAAGGACCCATAAAGGAATAATTGGAGGGATAACTGGAGTATCCCGGCGCGTACATTCCGGCGCCAGCCATTTGACCCGACTGAGTCACATCAAACCGGTTCATGTCGAAGGGATTGATGTCCGTGCGATCGAACGAGCCGCCAAGATCTCCACCCACCGCGTACTGATCGAGCACGCTGCCTGTCAGTCCGGAACCGCCTAGGGAGATACCCGGCGATTCTCCGCCATTTCCAGACTGCATCTGCTGCAGAATGGAGGACATGTTTCCGCCACCGCCACCCAATGCCTGCGCATCCAGCGAGCTTGGCAGGTTCCCAGACAGTGGCGACGAGAGTTGGTCGTCAGAGAACTGACCGGTTTGCATAAGTTGGGCTTGCTGGAGCGTGTTGTTTCTGCCGACTGGCGGTTGTACGAACGGACTCGGCTGACTCGGGCTGAACCACGGGGGCCCACCTGGAATGACCTGTTGCTGCTGGGGCCCTAGTTCTTGCGGCAGTGGTCCCTGCTGCCCTTGTTGTCCTTGTTGCTCCGCGCCTTCACAGCTCTTGGAATCGCCCTGCAAACACTTGCGCGTCTTTTCATAACGGTCCTGCGCCTGCTGCAAAACCTGCGCTCTCTGCTGCTCCTCTTGCTGAGCGATGAATTTCACGCGTTCTTGAACCAGTAAGTCTTGCTCTTTTCCAGCTTCTGAATCCGGATTCACCGTTGGCATCAAATAGCCATAGCGCTGAAGTAATTGAGTGACCACGGAACGGAAGCGCACATCGTTCTGCAGGCGTTCGAAAATCGCGTCGTCGGCCAAGTCGCGCTCGGTGATGATCTGGCCTTGGTCCGTCGCGTCCTTGGCCACCAACCGCTTTACTTCAACCATAAGACCCGGACTCTTAACCAAAACTACCTTGATGTCTTCTGCCGACGCCCCGACCTGAGCCAGATTGTGCCGGGCAAGTTCAGGTCCGGTAGCATCATTCTGCCGCACTACCTGAGCACCTGCGATTGTTGACAATAGCAAAAGTGCCCACAGAGAGCAGGCGAACCGGATCGCGTACCCGCGAGTGTTCCTTCTTTGAAGCGCGCAGAGCCGCGAGCTAGTGGTCGCCATCACAGGGATGGTCTCCATGATCTCTCCTCCGTATCTGATCCGGACGACTCATTATGAGGCGAAGCAGTCGGCTAGGCAAAGGTTCATAATAGGCGTTCCATTGTAAAACACTCTTAGACCACTGACCCCCAGATTCCAACTGCTCGCAACACGATGCCCTGCGAGTTTCAGATGCGTCCATCCCTTCAAGGTTTGCCAGGCAATCTCGTGGTCCCGTCTCCCGGATATGGTAGAGTTTCGAGCCGATGCGCATCTTCGTTCTGGGGGCTGGCGGCACGGGCTCCCTTTTAGCCGGGCTGCTCGCGCGCCAGGGACATACCGTCTGGTGCGGAGATCGCGATGTCGATCGGGCCACTCGGTTTCTCGGCAAGAAATCCAATATCAAGGTGGTTGAGGCAAACGCGCGGAACCTGTGGTCGATTGTGCGCGCGGCACGTGGCGCGAATCTGATCGTCAACGCCTCACCCGCTGTTTACAACAAGATCATTTTGCGCGCGGCGCTCCGATTGCGCGTTCATTACCTCGATCTGAATTCCCATCTCGTCCACCATCCTTTCCGGCCCGAGCAGTTCCGCTTTCACAAACGTTTCGTGGCCAAGAACCGCGCGGCGCTGATTTGCGCAGGCGCCGCCCCGGGCCTTACGAACCTGCTTGCGCAGCGCGGATCGGAACTTCTCGATTCGGTCGAAGCGATGCAAATTCGCCTGTTCGAAAGCACCGAGAGCAAAGATCCGATTTCCACTTGGTCAGCTGACGTGGCGTACGATGCGGCGATTTCGCGGCCTCGCGTGTATCGCGATGGCCGCTTTGGCCTGGCAAAACGATTCGACGACCGCGAGAAATTCCGCTTCCCGCCTCCCATTGGCGAGACGCCCGTGTACCTCGCGGCGCAGGATGAGGTGTGCATGCTTCCGTATGTGATCCCGATGCGCGACCTGGACGCCAAAATCGGAGGAAACGATTTCGAGCGCTTGCGCCGCTGGCATCGCCAGGGGCGGTTGAACCGGTCGGCCGGCATCGTGCGGAAACGATTTCCCGATACTTTGACGCCGCGTCGCGTCGCGAAGCTGATTCGCGATGGAGTTTTGGAAAATGCCCGCTTTGCGGCCGCCGTTCTGGTGAGAGGCACAAGAGACGATCATCCGTTGCTGATTCGCTGGGACGCGACGTTTCCCACTCTTTACCAAATTCGCGGGCGCGGTCTCACTTCAACGCCCATTGCCTACGCAACGGCGCATCTCGCGGCGATCTTCGTCAAACATTTTCCGCGCACTTCCGCCGGCGTGATTGATCCCGCTACGTTGCCGGCCGATACGCGGCGCGCGATTCTTGCGGAGGCGCGTTCCCGCGATTTCCGCATCACTCTGAAGATCCGGCGAATGAAGCGCCGCGAGGAAGACGATGCGTGACGAAACTGATTTGCGCCCGACATTGCCGCCCGTTTGACCGCGTGCCGCGGGGACCGCTATAATTCTCTACTCAATAAGTCTTCCGCAGGAAACTCCAGCGAAGAACTCAGGAGCCGGCATGATCAAGGCAACACTGTTGCGCCCAGGAATGATTATCAAGCACGAAGGCGACCTGCACGCCGTCTACAGCGTGGACCATCGCACACCCGGGAACAAGCGCGCCGCCATGGCCACGAAGATGCGCAACCTGCGCAACGGAGCAATGATCGATTATCGATTTCGCGCCGAGGATTTCATTGACAAGGTGACGGTTGACGAGGTCGAGTTCGATTACCTTTATAGCGACGCCGAAGGCCATCACTTCATGAACACCCAGAATTACGAACAGCTCGCCCTGCAGGATGATGTCGTCGGCGACACCAAGGACTACCTGATCCCCAATATGCCCGTGAAGATCGAGTATTACGACGAGAAGCCCATCGGCGTTCTGATCCCGGATACCGTTGATCTGACGGTAGTGGAAACGGAGCCGAGCATTCAGAAGGCCACCGCCAGCTCGGTGATGAAGCCGGCGAAGCTCGAGACCGGCCTGGTGATCAACGTGCCGCCGTTTGTCGGCACGGGCGACAAAGTAAAAGTCGATACCACGGAAGGCCGCTACATCCAGCGCGTCCAATAAGCAAAGTTCGCCTACCCGGTTTCCTTCGAAGAGCCCCCGCATTCGAAAAGGGGACGATCTAACGCGCGGCGGAGGATTTTGCGCCAAAGACGCGCGCGAAAATAGCATCCACGGCACGCAACTGCCGCTGCAAATCGAAAGTGCGCGCGAGGGCCTTTTCATCCAGATGCTTCCGCACGTTCTCGTCGGCGGCGATGCGATCGCGAAAGCTGGTTTCCGATTCCCACGCGGCCATCGCGTGCGACTGCACCCATTTGTAGGCGTCCTCGCGGGGCGCGCCGTGCTCCACTAAATCCTGCAGGAGCTGGCCTGAGAAAACCAGGCCCTTGGTCGCGTCGAGATTGCGGCGCATTCTTTCGGGGAAAACCTTCATATTGGCCACGATTTCACCGGTGCGATGCAGCATGTAATCCACCAGTATCGTGGAATCAGGCAAGATCACGCGCTCGACGGAACTGTGCGAAATGTCCCGCTCGTGCCAGAGCGCGATATTCTCCATTGCGGCGAGCGAATTCGAGCGAACCACGCGCGCAAGGCCGCATATCTGCTCGCTGGATACAGGATTGCGTTTGTGGGGCATCGCGGAGCTACCGCGCTGCTCGCCGCCGAATGGCTCTTCCACCTCGCGGACCTCGGTGCGTTGAAGATGGCGAATCTCCAGTGCCACGCGTTCGAGCGAGGCCGCGACGATTGCCAGCGCGCTGAGATATTGCGCATGGCGGTCGCGCTCGATTACCTGCGAGGTGATCGGCGCCGTGTTTAAGCCTAGCCGCTGGCATATCTTCTGCTCGATTTCCGGACCGAGGTGCGTGCACGTGCCTACGGCGCCGGAGATTTTTCCCACTGCCATCTCACGCGCCGCCGTCTCGAAGCGAGCCGCATCGCGCCGGTTTTCTGCGTACCAGTTCGCAATTTTCAGTCCGAAAGTAATGGGCTCGGCGTGGATGCCGTGAGTGCGGCCGATTTCGGGCGTGTCCTTGAATTCCCAGGCGCGCTTCTCGAGGATTTCGCCGAAGCGCGCGATGCCTTTCTCAATTAGGTTCGACGCGTCGCGCACGAGCAAAGCTTGTGCGGTGTCTACAACGTCGTTGGAAGTGAGGCCGTAGTGCAGCCAGCGCGCAGCTTCCGCATCGCCGACCGTTTCCTGCACGGCGATCGTGAAGGCGATCACGTCGTGCCGCACCTTCGCCTCGATCTCATTGATCCGTGCGACATCGACGCGGGCGCGTGCTCGCAGTCTGGCGGCGGCTTCGCGAGGGACGATTCCAGCGTCGGCGAGCGTTTCCGCGGCGGCCAGCTCCACATCGAGCCAGTGCTGGAATCTATTTTCGTCGCTCCAGACGCGGCCCATCTCCGAACGCGTGTAGCGTGCGATCAAATCCGGCTCCTTGAATTCAAATTACTGGCAGGAGGACTTCCTATCCTATGATACCCGAAACGGGGATGCAGGCGTGCTGGAAAGACCGGAAGCTCATCACTATTTCAAGGCAGCCACGTTTGCGGAGGACGCGCGGAGATGTGGTTTGCCAGCGCGACTAGGCGGAGCAGCGATCCTCGGGGAGCTGTACTCCCCAGAAGTTTTGGGCCGGGTGAAGAATTTCGATGCCCAGTTCGAAAGAACCCGGAACCTTCGGACTCTTGGCGGAGATTACGCGAAACTCCCGCACCTCTCGAGACCTGGCGTGAAGAAGCTCAATCCTCGAGCCCACAGGAGGCAGAAACGGAACTCGAAGCAGCGCTCCATAGCGGCTGATCGAAATGGCTTCGGCGGGAGTGTTGTTCGACTGACTCGCTTCGCTGCGAACAACGCTCAACGGAATGGAAATCCGAATTCGTGATGAGCGGCGGCGCTCCAACATCGCGCGGGCTGTGGCCATGGTGAAAGTCCTCCTCTGCTACCCCGCGACCGCTTGCAGACACTCTACAGAGGTGGACACACGGGAGTCAATGGTAGTCACGAAGTTTTAATGTAAAGGCAATGCAATTACCACTCGCGGGTAAAACCATCTGGGACGCCGGGCCGCATTGCGGCGGATCGCGTGAACCTCAAGAGGACACGAAGGCCCGTGAGCGGATAGCGGATGCGGGCGGCTCAGGATTTGTCCCTTTCTCATTCGTGGCGCTTTCAATGGCATCGAAAAGGCTCTGCCAATTGGGTTTGCAGACAACCTGGGTAATTCCGAATTTGGGCGCCTCTTGCTCCAACGCCGGAATCGTATGAAGCGTATACAGGAAAATGGGAACCGAGGCGAATGCGTTGGCGATCTCCCGAGCCGCTTCGAGCCCGTCCATCACCGGCATGGATAAGTCCAGTACAACGACGTCCGGCCTCACGTCGATTGCTTTGGAGACGGCCTGTTGGCCATTCTCGGCCTCCGCGCAGATTACCCAGCCATCGTGAGAAGACATCAACATCTGACCCAGGCTGCTTCGAAGTGCTGGGTTATCATCGGCGACAAGGATTCGCAGTGGCATTTTGACCGTCACACTGTTTGATACACGACGCTGGAGTTTTCGGACATACGGGAATTCGTGTAAAGGCCCTGGTAGAGTCCCCGAGCCTTCCCTTAGCCCCCCGCAGAGGGTTTCTGCACC
>DATDMO010000236.1:0-2031 GCA_036518755.1 Candidatus Acidiferrales bacterium
ACATTCTTCTTCAGCGCGAAATGGAAATCGGCCCGAACGAGACCGCTCCAGAACTCGCCGCGCAAATGTCCGAAGCCGGCGCGCCCCTCATGGAAGAAACGTTGCGCGGCCTCGCTGCCGCTACAATTGTTCCGCGCTTGCAAAACCATGCCGAAGCCACAGTCGCTCCTATCCTTAAAAGAGAGGACGGCCGTATCGACTGGAACCGCCCGGCACAGGACATCTACAACCGCATGCGCGGCTTTACCCCATGGCCCGGTGCCTATACGACGTTTCGCGGCCAGAACTGCCACCTCTGGGGCGAACCTATCGTTGCCGCTAATTCCCTTCCCGCCGAATTGCTGGGTAGCCTGGCATACGCCGCCGCCCGCTCGGCGCCTGGCACTCTCGTTGGGACAAAGAACGACTGGCTCGTCTCCTGTGGCAACACAACTCTTTTGCGCTTGCAATCCGTCAAACTGGAGGGTCGCAAACAAATCACCGCCGCTGAATTCGCTAACGGCGCGCGCCCCAAATCCGGTGAACGCTTCCGCGATACCTGATTTGCGCGCGTCAAAACACTAAGGCATACTGCAATTCCGCGTTGTTTTTGGTGACTAACACGGATTGATTGACGATTGGTTCGACCGTATGGGGAGTCCACCTTTCATGCAAATCTCTGAATGCTTAAAGTATCGCGGACCTGCCCATTTCCGCGGATGCAAACTTCTGCGCATCGGCGCAGCGTTCTTTCTCGCTGCACAACTCGCGTTCTTGCCCATCGGCACCGCCGGAGGCGACAAGCCTACCTCGGCGGGGACACCACCGCCAGGACCGGTCTCGACCAGCGATCCCGTCTTAAAGGCCATGCAAACGGAGCTGGCACGCGCCGTCACGGAACTGGGCAACACCGACCAGCCTCCCTACTACCTCAGCTACACCGTTTATGACCAGGATTTCGTTGTGCTTGTCGGCGCCTACGGCAGCCTGCTTGGCCGCAACAACGTGCACCGGCGCTTCGCCGACGTCACCATGCGCGTCGGCTCTCCCGACCTCGATAACACTCATGGCCAAAGTCGCTCGAGCGGCGTTACCTCCGGCACACTTCCCATTGGCAACGACCAGGACGCCATCGAGCGCGTCTTGTGGGAGCTTACCGACCGCGAATACAAGCGCGCCGTTCCCTCGCTTCTCAATGTTCGCACCGACACCGCCGTCCGCGCCGAAGAAGAAGACAAGTCGCCCGATTTTTCCAAGGAGAAGCCGCAAACGCATACCGGCGAAGCCTCTGCCTCGCCATTCGATCGCTCCGCCTGGGAAGCCGAAATCAAGCGCCTCTCCGCCGCCTTCCGCAAATACCCCGACGTTTATTTCGCCAGCGTCGTGCTGCAAGTCTCGAATTCCAATTCGCGCATGGTTTCAAATGAGGGCACCACGCTGGTTTCCCCCAGTGCTTCCACGCGCCTCATCATGGAAGCGCAGACCCGCGCCGACGACGGCATGGACCTCCTTCGCGTTGAAACTTTTCAAGCCCCAAGCGCCAAAGGCCTTCCCGCCGAAGCCGAACTCGCGGCAAAAATCGAAAAAATGGCTGCCGACCTCAGCGACCTCCGCAAAGCTCCCGTGGCGGAACCTTACGATGGCCCCGCGCTTCTCAGTGGCCGCGCGGCAGCCGTTTTCTTCCACGAAGTCCTGGGCCATCGCCTCGAAGGCCACCGCCAGCGCGATGAAGAAGAAGGCCAGACCTTCACCAAGAAGGTCGGCCAGGAAGTCCTGCCAAAATTCCTCAGCGTCGCCGACGATCCCACGATCCACGAAATAGCCGGAGTCAAACTTGCCGGCTCCTACGATTATGACAACGAAGGTTCGCCCGCCGAGCGCGTCGAGGTCATCCAGAATGGCGTGCTCAAAAACTTCTTGATGTCCCGCATGCCCATCAAAAATTTCAGCGACTCCAATGGCCACGGCCGCAATCAGCCCGGCCTGATGCCCACCGGCCGCCAGGGGAATCTCATCGTCACCTCTTCGCAATCCGTTCCTGAAGCCCAGATG
>DATDMO010000237.1:0-7319 GCA_036518755.1 Candidatus Acidiferrales bacterium
GCCGGCAAAACCGCCACCATTGATGAATTCGAAAAACTGACTGCGGCCAGAGCCCCCGCGCCCAAACCCGGCGAGCCGCGCCTCAATCTCGTCTCCTTTTTCTCTCAATGGCTGAACTCCACGGGCATCCCCGAATTCAGCCTGGAATACATCGTGTACCGGACGCCGAAGGGCTTCGAAGTAATTGGCAAAATTCATCAGGAACTGGACACGTTCCGCATGCCGGTTGAAGTGAAAGTTGATACGGAGGGGAACCCCGAGTACAAGAAAATTCTCGTCACCGGCACCAGCTCCGAATTCAAAATCGAGACGTTTGGACGTCCAAAGCCCAACGGCATCACCATCGACCCGAACAACAATCTGCTCAAGTCCAGTCCGCAATTGCGCATTCGCGCCACGATTGCCCGCGGCGAAGCGCTGGCGCTTGTCGGGAAATATTACGAAGCGATCCAGGAATATCAGCACGCCCTGGATATCCAGCCCACGGATTCGCTCGCTCACTTCCGCATCGGCGAAGCGATGTTTTATCAGAAAAACTATCAGGCGGCCGCCAACGCCTTCCGCTCGGCTTTGGGTGGCAATCTGAATCCCAAGTGGGTGGAAGTGTGGGCCCACATTTACATCGGCAAAATCTACGATGTGCTCGGCCAGCGCGAACGCGCCGTCAACGAATACAATCTGGCGCAACACACCAAGGACGATACTGCCGGCGCGCAGGAAGAAGCCGAGCGATACATCCGCACGGCCTACAATCCCGAAAGCACCGCGCCGGCCCCCACCGCGACCGCCAGCGGCACACCGGCCCAGGGTCCGCCGTCCTCCGGCGATTCAGCAGCCGACAAACAGCCCGTCCTAAAAAGGCGCCCCGAAAATAACTAACTCGTTGAGGTTTTTGTAGCGCCGTCCCTTCAGGGCGGCAGCCTCAAGCGCCAAACACAAGATCGCGAAAACAATATCCTCCGCGCGGAACTCACTCTCGTTCTTCTGAAGGTCTTTAAGAGCAGCCACAAAAGTCGCCATCGCGGCCTGATCAAACAACACGAAGTAAACTTTTTCTATCGACGTCGGGTGCTCGAAATGTTTCGCGGTCTCGCGCAACATGATGTCCGCGCATTCGCGAACGGGAAATTGCGCGATTCCCGTCCCCACGGCGGGGAACGCGATGGATTTCAGCCCCTTCTGCGCCGCGATGCGAAGCGCGTGCGCCGTCGAGCTGCGCAACGATGCAGCCGAGGTCCTGCCGCCCAATTCCATGCTCGCCGCATGGATCACGTAGCGCGCTTTCAGTTTGCCGCCCGAAGTAATTGCTGCTCCGCCCAGCGGAATCGTCCCGATCGCGTCGCATTCTGCCTGAATTGCAGGGCCTCCCTTGCGGCGGATCGCCCCGGCCACTCCGCCGCCCAGCTGCAGCTCGTTATTGGCGGCGTTCACGATGGCGTCCGCATCCATTTCTGTTAGGTCACCTTGCAGGATTTCGATTCGATCGAGCGGAATCATGTGAGGCGCCACCTTTTCACGGTCGTCGGATCGGGGCCGCAAATCAGTCGGGCGCCCAGATCGATGATCTCAGAGTTCATTCGGAGAGCGCACTGTTCATGTCGCGCTGAAAGAATTGCGCCGCCAGGATGAACAGCAACCCGCCGACCAGGGTCGTTATCGCCGCGGTGGACATCGAGTAGCGAATTGCCGCCGTGCCGAGTCGCTGAGCGTAGTGGTCGTTGAAGACGCCGATGAGGAATGGACCCAGTCCGAGCCCGATCAGCTCCGAAATCAGATAGACAATCGACGTCGAAAACGCCCGCATCCCCACCTTTACCACGGAATGCGTAGCGCCAACGATGGGACCCACGTGCACTGGCGACATCATCGAAACAATGGTGAAGCCGATAGTGCACACGAATAGGCTTTTCGCGAATACGAAGAGGAGCACACCCGGGAACGCGAGTATCGAACAGATCGCCGAAACGTAAATTCGCCAGCGCACGTCCTTGCGCCCCATCCAATCCGAAAGGTAGCCTCCCGCGAGCGTGCCAAACAGGCCCGCTCCGGCTCTTACCAGGCCGAAGGTCGTGCCGATTTGAGCGGTGTTGAGATGGTGGATTCGGCCGAGGAAGGGCGCGGTCCAGACGCCGAAACCGAATTGCGTAAAGGTCGTAAAGCAAAACCCGATGAGGATCAGCACGTAACACCGCTGGCCGAACATATAGCGGAAAGTCTCGAGCAGCTTCTCCTGGGCCGTCCCCACTTTCTTTGGCTCCGACCGCCCGCGCACCGGCTCCCTCACCGTAATACGAAATAGCAGCGCGACCAGGAGGCCGGGGATTCCAGCCACCAGAAACGCATCGTGCCAACCATAATATTGGTTCACCCAGCCGCCGATCAGAAAGCCGAGGAGCCCGCCAAACACCGGCCCAAGCTGATAGATCGACATCGCGCTCGATCGCTTTTCGCCTGGAAAGAGATCGGAGATCATGGATGCCGAGGGAGCCGTGCCCGCTGCTTCACCCACCCCGACACCAAATCTCGCAAGCGTTAACTGCAGGGCGTTGCGCGCGATTCCAGCCAGCGCCGTCATCCCGCTCCACAGCACCAGGCCCCAGGTGATGATCGAACGGCGATTGCCGCGGTCGGCCCATCGCGCCACGGGCGCGGCTAGGATCGAATACATGATCACGAAGCCGAAACCCGAGATGAAGCCCATCATCTTGTCGGAGAGGTGATAGTCGCGCTTGATGGGGTCGATCAGGATGGTGATGACGGTGCGGTCGAGAAAGTTCAGGGAGTAGATCAACGTCAGCATCCCGAGCGCGTAGTACGCCGCGATGGACGTCTTTTCGATTGGCGCCGCTGCGACTTCCGTCGCGGCGGTGTTCTTGTCGTGCGTCACTCCGTCGAAATTCCTTCCGGCGCTCGGTCGCAGCCAGCGACTGCTCTGGCATCGCGATGGGCACGGGCGAGCCTATGCTGTGTCCGCGTCCGCGTCAATCGAGATTCGCTGAATGATTCATTCCCCAAGCTTCCTTCTTGTTTTCCTGGGTCCGTCCGTGAGTATGATGGTTCGAAACCATGATGCTTCCGCGGATTTCCAAGACCCAACTCAACAAACGGCAGAACGGAGACAAGCCCCGGCTACTATTGGACTCCGTCATCCTCGGCATCATCGGCGGCTTGGGCGCTCAGCTATTCACATGGATGTTGCGGCTCTTCCAGAGAATTTTCCTGGTTTGGCTCGCTGCCTACCAACCCCCGGGTCTCCCCGAAGAAGGGGGAGTCCTTCGCGAAATCATCGGTCCTCACGGTTTGTGGCTGATCCCCGTGGCTACAACTCTAGGCGGACTGATATCCGGGATCCTCGTTTACGGTTTGGCGCCTGAAACGGAAGGTCATGGCACGGACACCGTTGTCAAAGCGCTCCATTGGACCGGTGGCGTAATTCGCGCGCGCGTCCCTGCGGTGAAAATGCTCGCCTCAGCCATCACGATTGGATCGGGAGGATCGGCTGGTCGCGAAGGCCCCACAGCGCTTATCGCCGCAGGTTTCGGTTCCATATACTCGAAGCTACTGCATCGCCCCGAACGTGAGAGGCGCCTGTTAGTTTTGATGGGAATGGCCGCCGGGCTCTCCGCGATTTTTCGTTCACCCATTGGGACGGCCATCTTCGCCGTTGAAGTTCTTTACAGCGGCATGGACTTCGAGTCCGAGGCCCTCATCTACTGCATGCTTTCTGCGATCGTGGCTTACGCCGTCAACGGTTGGTTTGTCGGTTGGAAGGCGCTGTTTCAGATGCCGGGCGGCGTCAACGTTATCGGACTGCCGGATTACGGTTGGTACATTGTGTTGGGAGCGGCGAGTGGTATCGTCGCCTCCGTTTTCCCTGAGATATTTTATCGAATAAGAGATGCATTCGCAGCCCTGCGAGTCCCGTCGTGGACCAAGCCGGCCATCGGCGGCTTGGGGGTGGGTTTGTTGGCTCTGCGATTACCTCAGGTGCTGGGCGGGGGTTACGGTTGGATCCAGCAAGCGATCGACGGCCAACTGGCGGTGCACCTGCTTTTCATTCTTCTGTTCGCCAAAATCCTGGCATTGTCCCTTACCGTTTCATCGGGAGGCTCAGGCGGAGTGTTTGCGCCCAGCTTGTTTGTCGGCGCGATGCTGGGCGGAGCCTTCGCGGGAATTTTCCATCACCCGCCGGCCGCTTTCGTCGTTATCGGAATGGCGGCGGTCTTCGGCGGAGCAGCGCGCGTGCCCATTGCCACGTTGCTGATGGTTGCGGAGATGACCGGCGGCTATGAGCTGCTCGTCCCTGCCGGACTGGCCGTCATGCTCAGTTTTCTCATTCAAGTGAAGCTCTCCTCTTTCTTTAAGTACGGCAGCTTGTACGAAGCTCAGGTAGCCGCCAGAATCGATTCTCCGCCGCATCGCGCCGAACAAGTCAAGATTGCTCTGCGGCTGCTGGACCAGGGCAAGATTTCCTTGCCACCGGAGCTCGGCCATGTTCATCTCGCGGCGCTTCTGCAATCCGGCATGGCCTTGGATCTCCCGGATGGCTCGCAATTGATGGTTGGCACGCTTCAGCCCGAAAGTCCCTGGGTGGGAAAGGCCATCCAGTCTCGCACTTTGAGCGGACACCTAGCCGACTCGGAGATTGTGGCCATCTTGCGTGGAAAATCGGTGACGTTAGCTCGGCCCGCAACCGTGCTGCATCCGGGCGACCGGCTTCTCATCATCGCTCCGCCAGATGCTAAGGCAGAGTTGGCGCCGCATTTCGTTTCGCCTTCGGCGACAATTTCGCAGGCCGCCTCCTAGCTGCAAGAGCAGATCAAAGGCGGCTCGCCGGGTTGTGCCTCCCCGTCACAAGCGATATTCTTTCGAGCACCGATGAACTCGACCACAAGCAACTTGCCTCTGCCGTTCGATCATGTGGAGGCGCATGCACATCTCTCGAAAATCGATAAGCAACTGGCGCGCCTGATCGCGCAGGTAGGCGGATTTCAGTTCAAGCTCGACGAGTGCGATAGCGTCTATGAATCGCTTCTTGAAGCCATCATGCACCAGAGCATCGCCGGCAAGGCCGCGCAAGCGATTTTCGCTCGCATCAAAGCCCTCGGAACAAACGGCAATTGCCCCACGCCCGAAGAATTGCTCCGTGTGCCAACGCGAAAGCTGCGAACGGCCGGACTTTCGAAAGCAAAGGTCGCCGCCGTGCGCGACCTGGCGCAAAAAACCATCGACGGCGTGGTGCCGACGCTCGAAGCCGCCGAAAAAATGTCCGACCAGGAACTCGTTGAGCGGCTGATTTCGGTCCGTGGAATCGGCGCTTGGACGGTGGAGATGTTTCTGATCTTCCGCCTGGGCCGCCCGGATGTTCTGCCCATCCACGACTACGGTGTGCAGAAGGGGTACGCAATCACCTACCGCAAAAGAAAAATCCCCAAGCCGAAGGAACTTCTGAAGTTCGGCGAACGCTGGCGGCCCTACCGGAGCGTGGCAAGCTGGTACATGTGGCGCGCGGTGCAGCTCGCCGGTCCGGCCGCCCGCAAAATTACGAAGAATGGCAAGGAAACCAAAAGACGCGTCATTGTGAGGAAACGCACGATCCGAAGGCAGTCAAGCTGATTTTTCGCGCATCGCAAGAAACAACGCAATCAAACCGGCAACCAACACGCCGCCTTCGATGTCCACGGACGCGGTGTGGAACCGATCGAATTGCGCGCGGCGCGGGTCGCTGGCAGGAGTGGCTTCCACGGAGCCCATCTGCGCTCGCAGGAGATTCATCCGAGGAATCACGTAACCCTGCGACGCAATCGTAAGCCCGGCCATCAGAATGACGAGCAGTACCGCTGGCTCGATAAAAGTCCGCAGCGATTTGCCGATTGCCAGCGACGCAATCACGAAGATCAAAGCCGCGATCAAGCCCATCAAGTGCAGCCCGCCGAGCGTAAACCCCACCAGCAGCCCGGCCTGATCGCGGTTCGGCGACACCGTGAATGCGCCCTGAGTCACCACAGCAGCGAAATAAATAATCGCCCCAATCCACGCGCCTAAAGCGAGGACCTTCGCAAATCGCAGCATCTGAGTCATCGAGTCACCGGCGAGCGATCTTGAACGGTAGCGAAAGTCGAAGGCAATGTCGATACCGAACCTACCGGGGCAAAAAATGTCTCGAGTTTGTATCGAGTTTGACGCAGTAGAAGCGCCCAGCTAGTCGCCCTTGAGAGGCAATTTTTGCAAAAATGGGGAGGCTAAACCCCTCCCCGCGCTCCTTGACTCGGGTAGGGCGCGCGAATAGACTCAGGGTATTCTTGGTAGAGGCGCGGAGGCCACGAGTAGCCGGGTTGGAGGTTCCGAGCAGGTTCGGAAACCGGGCGAAAGGGGCGATTCAGCAGGATGCTCCGCCGAAATCGTTTAGATACTGCAATCGAAACGATTGGGGGATAGGCTGAAAGGCCTGTTCACTGTCATCCGTCGAAAAGCGGGTGGAGCGCTATCGAGGAGTGAAGACGCGGACGGCTCTTTCCGCGCATCCTCCCTTCTCTTTCCGCTCCGTCAAGTCGAATTAAATGAATGTGATTGAACTAACGCGGGCGCTGGTCGATATCGAATCGATCACGGAAAACGAGGGCAATGTAGGGGTGTATTTGCACGACCACCTTGCCAAGCTCGCGGCAACCACCGGCGGATCCGTGGAGAGGATGGAAGTTGAGCCCGGCAGGTTCAATGTGCTGGCATGCTGGGGAAATCCGGTGGTGACGCTCTCTACGCACATGGACACCGTGCCTCCGTTTTTTGCATCACGCGAAGACGCAGATTTCATTTGGGGGCGGGGCGCGTGCGATGCGAAGGGCATCATCGCGTCGATGACCGGCGCGGCGGAGAAACTACTTGGCGAGGGAATAAGAAACTTCGCGCTGCTCTTTGTAGTGGGAGAGGAGCGCAACAGCGTGGGAGCCGCGGCGGCGGCGCGCGCACCTCGCGGCTCGAAGTTTCTTGTGAACGGCGAACCGACGGAAAATAAGGTGGCGCTGGCTTCGAAAGGGATTCTGCGTTTTGAGATTGAGGCGCGCGGGCGCATGGCACACTCTGCATATCCGGAGCTGGGTGAATCGGCGATCGAGGCCCTGCTCGATTCGCTGGATGCCGTGCGGCGCATGCCGCTGCCGCACGACGCGCTACTTGGCGAGTGCACAATCAACATCGGAACGATTTCGGGAGGCCGCGCACCCAACGTGATTGCGGACGCGGCCAGGGCTGAAATTCTGGTGCGGCTGGTAGGCGATCCGACGCCGCTGCGGGAGGCTTTCGCCCACTTGGTTGGGGAG
>DATDMO010000238.1:0-11373 GCA_036518755.1 Candidatus Acidiferrales bacterium
CACGTCCTGGCGGGCTACGAACTGCGCAAAATCGCCGCTGAATATTGCCCTCCGGTTCACCTTCAGCAGCTGAAAAAAGCGCTCGTCAGTCGAGACGAAGCCAAGCGGGTCGCGCAGATTCTGGAGAAATTTCCGGCGCGCAAAGTGTCTATGAAGAAATTCGAGCTATCCTCCCGGGCTATTCGCCGCCGCAGCACGCAGGAGACTCAAGCAATCGGCCTTCAGTTTGCCGAAGACCTCATGCGCCTGCGCCGCGACCGCCGCAATTACCAGCAGGTTGCCGCTTGGATGGAGCGCATTAATCTGGTTCACTCAGAGCGCGCCCGCGAACTTTCGCGCGCCAACAAGAGCCTTTACGAGTTTCTGCATCCAGACGAGGGTCGCCCCGCGGACGATCCAGTCATCAATCACGTGGTCATCAAAGCCGACGTCCGCGGTTCCACCGGCATCACCAAGGACTTGCTGGAACGTGGAATGAATCCGGCCTCGCATTTCAGCATGGCCCTGCACGAGCCCGTGAAGCGCATGCTAGAACGCTTCGGCGCCGCCAAGGTTTTCATTGAAGGTGACGCTATTATCCTGGCGATTTACGAGAATGAGTCCACGCGAGCCACGCAACGCGCCGTGGCCCGCGCCTGCGTCCTGGCCCGCGAAATCCTCGCGGTCACCCAGGCTTACAATTTGCGTGCCAAGGCTGGTAATCTTCCGCCTCTGGAGTTGGGAGTCGGCGTTGCGTTTCAGGATTCCGCGCCCTCGCTCTGGATGGACGCGGATTCCCGCATCATGATTTCGCGCGCTCTCAATCTCTCCGACCGCCTTTCCAGCTGCTCGAAGATGGCCAAGCGCCTTTTCCAGGTGAATCCGGCGCCGTTCAACGTCTACCTGCTGCAAACGCTCATGGATGACACTACGGCTGACGAGGGCGAGGAACTCCTGGTCCGCTACAATCTGAATGGCATAGAGCTCAACGATGAAGGCTTTCAGAAGCTTCAGCGCGAAATCCTGCTCACCCCCGTGGGCGGCAATTTTCCTCTTCCGTGGGGCAAGGAGCGGGTGCAGCTCTATTTCGGAGAGGTGCCTCTAGGCGAATCTCTCGAACCGCTCGTGGTTCGCAAGGGTCTTGTCCGTCAGTTGCTCCCCGGAGGCAAAATTGGGGATCAGGGCGCGCGCGCTTACTACGAAGTTTGCACCGATACAAAGCTGCTGGAACTAGCCCGCAGAAAAGTTTCCGTCGCCACACCAAAAAACTGATGCCGGCGGGTGACGCGCCTTTCCCAACCGTACACCTGTCGGCCACGAAAGGTTCATAGCTATGCGGTTGACTCTACTTCTCGTGGGATTGCTTCTTTTGCTGGCTCAGCTTCGAGTGGAAATCCGTAGCTCCGAAGTCTGGGTCATCCGTGACGGGCGCGAGATTCAGCTCACCAACGACGGAAAATCTAAGGTGCAGGCCGAATTATCGCCGGCGCAAAACCGAATTGCTTACTATGAGCAATGTATAGAGACGGAGCACTGCACGCCTACAGTGATCGTCCTTGATCTTGAAGGTCATCGGATCACCTCCTTCCAGCCGAGGCACCTGGCCTTTCCCCCAGCAGAGCCTTGCTCCAGCATTCTTTCCATTGCGTGGGTTGGGGACAACGCGGTTTCGGCCGTCTGCCATGGCAATCCTTCTATGAGCGAGTACGTCGAGATTGATCTATCAACTGGGCAAACGGTCCGCGGCTTGGTTGGATATGACTTCACGGTTTCGCCAAACGGGAAAGAGGTCGCCTACGTGGGCTGGATTCCTCATTTTGCGCCGCCTTATGCCAAGAGCGAATACCTTCAAATTGACCACACAACGATTTATCCCTTGCCCAAAGGGACGAGCCCTGTCGAGGAGAAGGGGCTGCCAGAGCCACCGAAAGTCGTGCGTCAAGAGGGCCTGCTTTATCAAGGTATCCACGAATTCATGCCTGAAATGTATTGGTCGCCTGACTCTCAGCGGATTGCCTTAGTTGATTGCGTCTATGATTGGAAAGCAAAGAGCGCCGAATCGCAGTCTGAAGCAGATGGGGAAGAGTCTAACCGCCGATGTTCACTCGTAGTTGTTTCCAGAAGTGGGAAGGCTGTGCTTTTCGCTCTGGAGGGCATCTCTGAAAAAGAACTTCGAAAGTTTTCTGTCTCGTGGGTCAATCCCCACCAACTCTCGCTTGAAACGAGCAGCGTAACCAAAACCCTCACCGTACCCTAGCCCTCAGCCGTGCGAAGTTCTACCCGGTGACGGACATGCTTGACTACTCGAGTCAGGTGCTTCTAATCTCGCGTCGGAGTTCGCAAAATGGCCCGTCGAAAAAAGCCGCGCCTGAAAGTTGCCAAGGAAGCGCGGCGTCGCGCCCGCCACGGGATCGGCCTCCCTCCGCCCGAGCGCATCATCCCAGACAAGCAGACGAAGCCCGCCAAACATAAGAAGACCTTCGCGGATCTGCTCGACGAAGAATAGCCCACGCTCAACGATTCAGCCTCGCTCATCCAACCGAGGGCTGCCTCGGCGAAAGTCCACAGGGATCCATCCTTGCGCGATCCGCGATCCGCCGTAACATGGGGACGATGCGCGAAGCGTGCACGCCGCCAGTCTCGCGGGGGCCTCGCCCCGTAGCCCTCGACAAAGTTACGCCTCGCGTTTCTGCTCGTCACACCTGCCGAGTAGAGACGTACGTAACTCAATGAAAAGAAAGGATAGATGTCATGTCTACTCGTCACAAAAATGGAGGGGCAGTTCCACGGGCCATGCCCTCCACTCTCGAGTTGGAAAATTGCCGCGTCGCGAAAGCCGCAACCGCCGTGCTGTTGTTAGCCGTGGGAACGTTTGTTAAGCTACGCAAGCGTCCGCGAATCGGAGAGGTGTCTGAGCGGTTGAAAGAGCTCGCCTCGAAAGCGAGTGTTGGGGAAACTCAACCGTGGGTTCGAATCCCACCCTCTCCGCCACTCCTATCGGCGAAAAATTCCTCGACGCCCTGAAATCGAGCCCATGGAACCTATCTCACACTTCTTCTATTCCGATCGTCTGAAGCTGCAATTCTGGGATTATGGCGATGATGACAAGCCTTCCATCGTGCTTGTGCATGGAGGGCTGGATCATGCTCGGAGCTGGGATTGGGTTGCGCGGTCGCTGCGCGAGAATTATCACGTTTACGCCCTCGACCTCCGCGGGCACGGCAACAGCACCTGGGCGCCGGGCGCGATGTACAGCGTCGCCGAACACGTGCTCGACCTATCCGCTCTGTTGGATATCATCGACGATTTTCCCATCCGGCTGATTGGCCATTCGCTTGGCGGTGGAATTGTTCTGCACTACTGCGGTGTGTATCCAGACCGGGCGCTCAAGGCCGTATCAATCGAAGGTTTGGGAGCACCGCCGGAAAGCCGCGTGCACGGTCCTGCATCAGAACGGCTGCGCTATTGGATCGAGTCCATCCGCAAGATCGAGAAGCGCCAACCGAAAACGTATCCGAGTCTCGAAGCGGCGATCGCGCGCATGAAGGAAGCGAATCCACATCTCCCGGGGGAAGTGGCCCAGCACTTGACTCTTCACGGCACAAATTGGGAGCCCGATGGCTCGCTCATCTGGAAATTTGATAATTATACGCGTCTATTTCCGCCCTACGGCCACGGAATCGAAGATTGCGCCGAAGTCTACGGTCGCATCACCTGCCCGATATTGTTTTTCTGGGGCTTGGAGAGCTTTCTTCCCGTGCCGGAGAAGGATCCGCGGAGAGTAGCGATCCGGAATGCGCGCCTATTGAAAGTGCCAAACGCAGGGCACTGGGTGCACCATGACCAACTCGATCTGTTTCTGCGGGAGACTACGGCGTTTCTCAGCGAATGACGCAGCAGGCGCCGCGGTCAGTGAACCTCGCCCGCAAGAGACTCTTCGTCAACGATCGCGACCCCCTGCGGCGGCTGGAAGTGAAATTTCGCTTCGCCAATCGGTAGATTTTCTTTCCAATTGCCGAACCGAAATTCCGTCTGAACATTTCCAGCCTCGTGAATCACGATCCGGGTCAGCCATCCCTCAGGGTCCACTTCCAAAAGCACGTCCGGAGTCGCTGCTCCTTCTGCATCCGATCCTCGGGGCACGCAGCGCAGCACCGCGTCACCATCCGTTGGTTGCAGTTCCGAATCCTTGCTGGACGGGGAATCGCTTGCCAATTCAATCCGGCGGCAGAGCTTGGACAAATCGGTCTTGCCGGCCAGCAGCGCCAGCGGCGTACGCCAATCGGAACTTTCCCTGATCTTGGCTCGGCTGGCCGTGTGATCCGCGGGAACGTAAAACCACGCGTTCTTGCCATCGACGAGAAAAAGCTTCTGCTCCGGCGATTCATACTCCCATCGCATTCGCCCGGGCCGCGAGAAGTAAACGACTCCAGATTCAGCCGCTACGCCGCCGCTCCCATCCGAGTAGCGCTCGTAGAACTCCGCCTTGAGGGTTCGAGCATGTTGATAGCGCACTTCTAGGGTGCGCACAACAGTGGCACTACTCTGTGAAAGGAGCAGAGATGAGGCAGACAGGGCGAGATAAGCGATGCATTGAATCATCGCCTCCATCTTAGCGTAGGCGGGCCGTTTGGGTATGAAGTAGCAAATGGTTGGAACTGGGGCCAATTGGACAACAGGCAGACCTCAAATGCTATGGAACCTCAGAAGCTATTGAAGGGTTGGCAGCGCTTCGCACGCGGCTTCGTCCGGGGGCGTACCAGCAGTCGTGTCGTAATGGATCACTCCGGGTTCGTCACTGCAATAGCTAATGTTTCCGGTGTTCCCGACCGAGATCGGCTTCGCCGTAACTAGATAGCCGTTGAAACCTGGTTGGCCGCAATTAGGGGGTTTATTCGTAACATTCCCCTGGGTGCCTGTGTAGGCGTACTGATAGCCGCTCTTTTGGTTCGGCGCCGCGGTGATGGTTACCTCGACCAGGACTGCAGCGTCGCATGTGGCGCCCGGACCGAGTCCTCCGATGGCCTGGAGAGAAGGGGGATAGCCGTTGGCATAAGTAACCCAATACGATACGGCAGCCGTGGTGATGGTCCGAAGGTTGGCGACGGCGGAGGCTTGATTCGCGGACATCCTCGAGCGCAGTAGGTTGGGCACTGCAATCGCGGCGACGATCAAGATGATTGCAACGACGATGAGCAGCTCAATCAGGGAAAATCCGCGGCCAGAACACTCGCGGTCATTGCCGAATCGCGTGCTGGCTTCTGAAGTCCCCATGACTGTTTGACGGTTTCTTTCTTTGGATTTGGTAGCGAGAGGGGGAGGGAGACAGATCCCTCCCCGCCCGCGCAAAGGCATGTCCTTACTGCAGAGGGCTCATTGCTGTCGCATCGCACTGTGGTGCCGCTTCCGTTACCGCGCCCGTGGCGTCGAAACGGATCACACCGGAAGCATCCGAGCAAAACGCACGCTGCCCGGAAGTGCCGATCGTTATGGGGATAGCCGTGGCCATGTAGCCATCGCCTGCCCCAGGGTTCGTGCACCCAGTAGGCTTGGTTGCGTTAGCGGTACCCGTGTCAATTTTGAAGCTGTAGCCGCTCTTCTGGTTGATACCGGTGACACCGGCCAAGACGCTATCGAGCAATAGCGCATGGTCGCAGCTAGCGGTGTCGGTGGCAGCTCCGCCGACTTCAAGCAAGTCGGTGGGGAAGCCGTTTCCGTACGTAGATGCGTAAGTGACGGCAGCAGTGTTGATCGTGCGGATCGAGCCCACCGCCGACGCTTCGTTGGCGGCCATACGCGAACGAATCAGGTTCGGAATTGCGATGGCCGCGATGATCAGAATGATCGCCACGACGATCAGCAACTCGATTAACGAGAAGCCCTTCTGTTTCTTGTTCATTTTGTCTCCTAGGAGCAGCGCTCCAGAATATCTTCCTGTACTCCCTGGCTGGGGTACGCTCTTATGTATGGCAATGTGGATGCCAGTCAGGCCGCAACGGTTTACTTGTGCAACACATGCTCATAAGTAGCGTATCTTCAGCCAGATACTGATGGGTCGAAGGTTCCGCGTGCCACGCCGCGATCACAGGTATCGCCCGAGTCCCCGAAATTGACAAATTTTGGCGGACAGAGATGACATCTTGCGCTCGATCAGAGTCCTCGGGACATGCTTCGCGACAGACTGTATATCGGCTCATTGACCATCGGAGTTTACCTGTAGTGCGCCGACCTAGTCTATTACCCGGCAGGGATCTCAGCAGCCCGCAGGGAGGTAGCGCCCTCGGGAAGGACATCCTTGAGATCTGAGTCCACAACGCTTTGCTCAAGCTTTGCCTGCCGAATTACACTCAGCACCACGGTGGCGCCGGCCAATGCCCAAGGTACGAGCGGGGAAGACCAGAAGATCTTTGCGCCGTACCGGAGCATGACCAACCAGCCGAGAGTGCATAGGAGTCCGAAGAGAAAAGCCGCAACACGCCTGCTGTTCTTCCATGAAACCGAATAGGCGGCGATCCCTTGAACAAAGAGCGCAAATGGAAACGCAACGATCAGGTCCACGAACCAGTGTTCACCGGTCCCTAACGTTGCGAACACAGTGAAGACGACGAAGGTTAACGCGATCAGGCGCTCGATCCACGAAAGTCCGCGCGAATACCACCAGGCCAGCAGTACCCAGGCCAGGTGCAAGGAGGGCATCGCATTGCGAGGACCTGGGACCACCATGGCTTCCAATTGAAGCCTGGGCGCTTGCGCCATTGGAAACGGGTGGAACGGAAAACCTTGCTGGAATAATGCGTGTGGGCCGCAGGCCGGAAACAGGTTGTAAAACAGAATGCCTAAAGGACCCGTAATTAAGAAGGCAAGCATGGCAGGAGATGCCTTTTCCTTGAAGCGGACTAATCGGCCCGCATAAACGAGCGAGATGGGAACCGCCAATCCGACGTAGGCAAGCAAGCTCGCGTTATGCAGCCAAGGTCGCAGGCTGTACATTTGGCCGGCGATGAACACGATCGGAACGCGCAGGCTATAATCAAAGGAGAGCAAGTAAAGATCTAGTGTTTTCGGATGCGCAGCCGTGGTCCATTGAAGCATTGTCGACGCGGAATACTCGGAAAGGACGAAGAGCGCCGCGGGCACCCAGGCATAAAGCAGCCTCTTGAACGTGGCCGCTTCCTTGGCCCACACCGTGCGGATGGCCATGATGAGGAAGCTGCTCAATCCGAGAAATGAAAGCCCAGCCATCAATTTGGGCTGGTAATGGAGCAGCCGGAAATCGACGATCGCCGGAGCCATTGCGACGGCCGGCACTAACAAGGCATCCCTCCAACTAGGGCTGATCCTTAGATGGATGATCACCACGCCGGCGAGTGCGAAAGCAAAGAATGCGTCGACCAACGCTTCGCGATAAAACTGGGCGCTAAAAGACAGCATCGCGGCGCAAACGATCAGCAGGAGTGTGAGGAGCGCCTTGATTGCATAGCGGGTGCCGGCTGTCGCGATACTCGGGTGTTTGGCGTCCATGCGGAGTCTCTCGCGCAATTAACGAACTCAAATTTATTGTATCTGGGAACCTGGAATCAAATTGCGCAAACGACGCAGATTGTCCAAAGAACAAATTGTCCGCGAAAGATTCATCCCGCGAGAGCGGGGAAAAATTAGACGCCGTACTTCTTGGCGTAATGGCGGAAAGACCGGTAAGACATTTTGAGGATATTCGCAGCCTGCGTTCGGACACCCCCCGACCGTTCGAGCGCGGCGAGCAGGTAGGATCGCTCGATTTGCTGGATATGCTCTTCGAGGTTCAAGCCTTCCTCCGGCAGACTCGCACCGTTTCCGTTGTGTGCCGCTCCTGGAATGGAGCCTTGATGATAGCTGCGAATCCTCTCGGGAAGGGCATCGGCCGAAATCCGATGACCCGCTTCGAGGGCGACCGCGCGCTCGATCGTGTTTTCGAGTTCGCGCACGTTTCCGGGCCAGTCATACACTTCAAGGCGGCGCATGGCCTCCGGCTCGATGCCTTCGATGTTCTTGGACATGGACTTCGCGAAACGACCCAAGAACTCCCGAGCAAGCAAGGGAATATCTTCGCGACGTTCTCGGAGCGGCGGAAGGTGAATCGGAATTACGCTCAGGCGATAATATAAGTCTTCGCGAAAGCGTCCCTCGGCAATTTCTTTCTCGAAGTCCTTGTTCGTCGCGGCAATCACGCGAACGTCCACGTCGGTTTCTTCCGTGCTTCCAATCGGGCGAACTTTGCCCTCTTGCAGCACGCGATAGAGCTTCACCTGCATGGTGACGCTCATGTTGCCGATTTCGTCCATGAAAAGCGTGCCACCATGCGCGGCGTGGAATAGCCCGCGCCTGTTGTCGTTCGCGCCGGTGAACGCGCCCTTCACATAACCGAACAGTTCGGATTCCAGCAGGGTCTCCGGGAATGCGCCGCAGTTGATGGTGATGAACGGGCCTTTGGCGCGCGCGCTGTTCTCGTGTATGGCGCGGGCTACGAGTTCCTTTCCCGTTCCACTTTCGCCGGTGATCAGAACGCGGCTGGACTGCGGCGCAATATTCTGAATCAGCTCGAAAATCGAGCGCATTTTGGGGCTGGTGCCGATCATATGATCCAGTCCCGTGAGGCGCCTGAGTTCGCGGCGCAAATCGCCGGCTTCCTTGCGTAGCGCCAGGCTCTCCGCCACGCGCTGAATGGCAGGCCGCAACTCATCGAGCAGCCGGTCGCCTTTTATCACGTAACGATCGGCGCCGAAATTTACGGCGTCGATGGCCGTGCCGATCGTGGGAACTCCGGTGATCAAAATGAAAACGGTTGCGGGAGAAACCTCCTTGCAATAGCGCAAAAGCTCGACGCCATCCATGTCCGGCATGCAAATGTCCGAAACGACGATATCGAACATGCGCGACGCCATCTGACGCTTCGCCGCCTCGCCGCTGGCCGCGACTTCCACCTTGTGTCCTTCCTTGCGAAAGCTAATCTCGAGCAATTCTCGTATCGAGGGTTCGTCGTCGACGATCAATAGGTGAGCCATGTGGGTGTTTACCGTTTTCCCGCTGCTTGCAGCGCGATGCTATGCATGGATTCGTGCGTCACGGCACCCGCGGCGGCGGGCAAGTCCACGATAAATTCCGCTCCGGTCCCGAGTCCTGTCTCGACGTGAATGCTTCCGCGATGCGCCTGCAAAATCTGATAAACAATGGCGAGTCCCAGTCCCGTTCCTCCGGGAAATCCCGACTGAAACGGCTCAAAGATCCTGGCGGATGCGCCAGGCTCCATTCCTCTTCCCGTATCGCGGATCGAGATTCGGACGGAATTCTGAACGGCTTCCGCGTGAACCGAAAGCACGCCGCCATCAGGCATCGCTCGCAACGCATTGTTGCAAAGATTCCAAAGGACCTGCTTCATTGCATCGCGATCGGCGCGGGCGCGCAGCGGACGCTGGGAGAAGTGGCGTTCGATTCGAATCTTTCCGGATGCGACAGTATTTCGTTCGATGAGGACGAGCGTCTCTTCGATGACGCTCAGCATGTCCACATCCGTGAAGGCGTAAGACTTTTCGCGGGAATAATCCAGGAATTCCGTAATGATTTGGTTCAAGCGCTGCGACTCGCGGCTCACGATCTGAACGAGCTTCTTGTCGTCATCTTCGAGCGGCGCGAAACGCGCCAGCTCCTTGAGCGCCCCGGTCATCGCCGTGAGAGGCTGCCGAATCTCGTGCGCGATTGCCGCTGAAAGGCGTCCTAGCGCGGCCATTCGCTCTTTTGTAAAAACCTCATGCTCCAGCCGCTTGAGTTCCGTCAGATCCTGGAAGTTAAAAACGAATCCGGTGGCTTGGTTTTGTCCGGTGCGCAATGGAGAGATCGAAATGCCGAGAAATCGCGTAGCTCCGGCTGGAGTTCGCACCTCCACCTCTTTGCGAAGCGCCCGTGGAATCCCCCCTTCGTCCATTTCAACTGGCCAGAAGCCCGGGAAAACGTCGGCAACATTCTCTCCGCGGAGCAGGCCGAATCCGTGGCCGGTGATCTCGGCTCCTGCGCGATTAATCAGCAAAATGCGACCCTCAAGATCCACAGTAAGCAAGCCGCCGCGCATCGACTCGATGATGTCGTTGTTGAAGGTTTGCAAATCCTTCAGTGCCTCGCTTTTTTGCTCGAGCTCGACGCCCTTGGTCTGAATCGTCTGGGCCAGCAGACTCCCTAGATACGCCACGGCAAAAAAGGCAAACAGGTTGCTTCCCAGCCAGGATTCCAGCGCTCGTGGACTCGGAGTCGACATTGCTGTGCGCGGGATGATTCCGTAGTAAGTGATTTCCGTGATGCACCCGAGGAGCACGAAACTGAATCCCGCCACCAAGAAAGTACCGCGCCGGGAGAACAGGATGCTGCCCATCAGAATCGCAAGCAGGTACAGCGAGACGAAATAGCTATCCTGCGCGCCACTGGCGTAGACGATGCCGGTTATGATTCCCAGATCCAGAGCGATTTGAACCGGCGCATGCCATCTGCTCTGCGGAGCGGCACGGTGTATGAGCAAATACAACGTCGCAAGGAGATACCAAAGGACGGATAAGGCGAGGAGCGTCCGCACAGGAAACGGGTTCGATGTCCATTGGCGGACGGCGATGATTCCTGCTACAAGGAAGGTGATTACGAGAAAGCGGACGCGGCCCAGCCAAGGCAACCATTCATTGATGCTGGGTGTAGGCTCCATCCGGGATCCGATATTTGTTCTCCCCGCGTGATCGAGTTCCTACGCGAATCTCGCAACTCGATTTGGCGCGGCTACAAGAATGGCCTGATTCGAGATTTCGAAACCGCGTTACTGCGTGGGCGGATTAGTGTCCCGCCAGCTTGCCGATCAGCGAGAACAGCGGCAAATACATCGAAATAACCACGCCGCCCACGATCACGCCCAGCACAACGATCATGATTGGCTCGATGGCTGTCAGCATGTCTTTCACGGCGGAGTCAACTTCGTCTTCATAGAAGTCTGCGATTTTCTGCAGCATCGCGTCCATCGCCCCAGTCTGCTCCCCGACGCCGATCATCTGCGTCACCATGCCGGGAAAGACATCCGTTTCCTTCAATGGATCGACCAATGAACGGCCGGCTTCAACCGCCTTCCGCGTCTGCGAAATTGCCTTTTCCACCACGGCGTTGCCGGACGTGCGGGCCGTAATGTCCAGTCCCTCGAGAATGGGGACGCCGCTCGAAATAAGCGTGCCCAGTGTTCGCGTGAACCGCGCCACCGCGATCTTGCGCATGACTATTCCGACCACTGGCAGCTTTAGAACCACGCTATCGACGGTCATGCGCCCCTGTGGCGTTCCGTACCAAAACTTCAGAGCAAAAGCAGCCGCAACGAAAAAGACCAATATCATCAAC
>DATDMO010000239.1:0-2998 GCA_036518755.1 Candidatus Acidiferrales bacterium
ACCGATGGGGATTGCGGTCGATCGCGCCGGGAACCTTTATATAGCGGATGATTCGGCGGGCGCGGTGGACGTACTGAGCGCGGCGACCGGGCAGCTTTCGACTCTGGCGCAGGTTGTTTCGCCGGCGAGCATCGCGGTGAAGCCGGACGGCAGCGAAGTTTTTGTGGCGTCGCCGGCGACCGGCGCGGTGTTTGCGATTAGCGCGAACACCGGCTCGATTGCCGCGGTGAGCGAATTTGCGCCAGCGGCGACGGCGAATTCGTCGGCGGCGAGGCCGTGCGCGAATGTTGGAAATACGGCTCAGGCTGCTGCCGCGAGCGCAGCGGCGTGCCCGGCGGGACTGGCGACTGATGCGCGCGGGGATTTATTCGTGGCGGACGCGCGCGGCGGGAAGATCATTCGCGTGGACGCGAAGACGAGCAAGTCCACGACCATCGCCAGCGGCTTGAGCGTGCCGGGCGCGATCGCTCTGGATGCGAAAGGCAATCTCTACGTAGCGGAACAGGGCGCGAACCGCGTGCTCGTCCTGCCGGATGTGACCGCAAATTCGGGAAACATCACGCTGACCGCGCCCGCTGCATTCGCCGCTCCGTGCCCGCAGGTGACCGATCCATTTACGTATTGCAATATGCCGAGCGGCGGAACTTCTCCTACGGCGGCATTCACGCTGACGAATACTTCGTCGACGACGGCGGCCACGGCGGTGACAATCAGCGTGACGAGCGGCGATTTCACGGTGGAAACCAAGAGCTGCACTGTGACGCTGCCCGCCAGTGGAACGTGTTTGATCAATGTGGCGTTCACGCCGCAGGGAAGCGGCGCGCGCACCGGGATACTCACGGTGACCGATTCCGATTCCGGCGATTCAGCCACGTACGATTTGGCGGGGACGGGCGACGATTACAGTTTGCAGCTCGCCAGCGGCCAATCGAAGGAAGTGAACGTGTTGCAGGGCGGAACGGCCACGTTCAAGGCGATGGTGGCGCCGGATAGCGTGTTCGGGCAAAACGGGGAGATGGTGAAGTTTCAGTGCCCGTCGAATTTGCCGCTGTTTGCCACGTGCGCGTTTAGTCCGTGCCCGGTGGCGATTACACCGGGAGCAGCGGTGGCGTTCAGCGTGACGTTCGTCACGTCGTCGGCTGCGACGCCGGCGCCAGGCGTGAGTTCGTGCGGGTCAAGCGGGGTTGGGCCGGGTGTGACGCGGAATCCCACGATGATTTTGCGCGCGGGGCCGGAGCGGACGCCGGTGCCGGTGCGCGAGCGATTCCCTTCCCTGTGGTGGCTGACGCTGGCGGCGATTCTTGGAGGAACGGCGCTGATCATTGCTGGTGTCCGCTTTCAAGGTGGCTCACGCGGAACGTGGCCCGTTTTTTGGAGGCGGATGGGCCGCGTCACGCCAAGTAAGTTTGCCGGGCACAGCATGCTGTGCCCCTACGAAGAGACGGCAGGCTGGGCGGCCGCATCGGGCATGTGGCGAGTGCGATTAGGCGTCGCGCTGGCGAGCTTGGCGATGGCTTTGGCGATCGGATGCGGCGGCAAGAAAACAAAGCCGCCGCCGACTACTCCGGTGACGCCGACCGGCGTTACCAGCATGACCATCCTCGGAAATGCCACTGACGCCAGCGGCAATTCGCTGGGGACGTCGCGGTCGCTGGAAGTGACGCTCGATGTGGTGACGCAGTAGCGCGCAGGCGAATGAACGCGACGACATGCTGCGAGAGAAGCAGCGCAGCGGAAGGCGCTCCGCGCAAAACCAAGGGCGCTGGACGCTCCGCTCGGAATGACAACGAAGCGGCGGGCGGCCGGGCGTTCGAGGCGGATGGCGGGCATCACGCCAAGCATGTATGCCGGGATGTCCTTGAATCTGGATTCAGCCGCGACTTACATCGAAGAGAGGTCCTTCGACTGCGTCCCGCGCCGCGCAGAAACCGCGCGAAGGAAAAAAGCGCGGGACTTCGCTCAGGATGACGTCGCGAGGGGCAAGGGGATGCGGGGCGAGTGGGCGCAGTACGAGGATACGAAAAAAATCTTTACACCGGGGGGTGGTTTCCCGCAAGTACCTGTTGGTGTAAAGAAAAATCGTCCACGGTGATTGGCGAACTAGGGGTCATCCCGAGTGGAGTCGCGCGGGTTTGTGCCTTCCCGCGGGCGCGCGACGGAGTCGAGGGATCCCTCTTCGATGTGAATCTTGCCGTGGGCTAAATCGAAGAGAGATTCCTCGGCTGTGCCTGCCGGCATCCGTCGCAAAGTGCGCGCCGGATGGAGGAGAAAAGGCGGCAGGCTCCGCTCGGAATGACGGCGCGCCCGTGCAGCGCGAGCGGGTGGCGAACAACTCATCGGGCAGAAGTCCTACGACGACTCGTCGGCGCTGGGGCCGTAGATGGAGGGCACTTTCGCGCCCATGGGGCGCAGGTATGTCGCGAGCTGGCCTCGATGATGAATTTGATCGAGGAGGAAACCCCACGCCATGTCGTATCCAGTTTCCCTCATGAATTCCTGGCCTCCGAACAGAAATGGCAGCGGCTCTTCCCAACGGTGCGCGGGAATGGTGTGCAGGCGCGCCGTGGCCTTATCGTGATTGCGATCGTACTCGGCCACAATTTCGCTGACGGTTGCGGGCGCGGGGACTTCAGTCCATTCGATCTTGCCCTTCTCCAGCCCCTCGGCGAGAACCATCTCCTCACGCACAATCAGCCAGGCGATTTCGGGCGCGGTGCGTGCCTTGGGATCCGGGCGGTAGTCCGCACGATCCTGCGGGATGCGGCTGATGACCTTGCGGGTGGCGGGCGCTTCTTTCACCCAGTACTTCAGGAACATTTCCTTGTGGTCCATGATTCCTCCTGCGCGGTTAGATGTAGCGGGGAGGAATATTGGCAAAGGAAAAGGCGAAATTCAAATCGACGGCCCGAACGCCATGCGGACCAGTGAAACTTACATCCGAGAGAGATTCCTCGAGTGCGTCCCGCGCCGCGCGAACAGCGCGCGAAAGAAAAAGGCG
>DATDMO010000240.1:0-2535 GCA_036518755.1 Candidatus Acidiferrales bacterium
AACGGGCCAAGGCATCGTAGAACGGCAAACTGGTATCGCCGCACAAGCCGAAGAGGATCTCGACGCCGTGCGATTTAAGCATTTCCACGGCGGCTTCAGCGCCGCTTATGGTGTCGCTATCTTGTTTGTCGGGGCTTGCCATTCTCACGGGCTCCAGCATCGATCCAAATCGTTGAGTTCGGAGAGATCTCTCGCTTTCATTCGAGGTGACAGGGGCAGCAGTTTGTCATTTCGAGCCGACGCGAGAAATCTTTCTTCGAGTAGATCCGAAACTTAACCATCAGGAAGAACAGCACCAGGATTTTTTCTCCATGACGATCGTATTATGATGCTAGAGAAGATTACAACCACGTCTCTGCGATTTTCCCAACGCATGGCCAACAAAAATCTCTCTGTCGAGAACATCGAGCCGGAAGTCCAGCGGCTGGCCCGTACGCTCTTTCAAAAAGCCGCCGAGCATAAACCCACGTTATTCGAGACGAGGGATCTGCTCGGTCGCATGATCGAGTGGTCACTGGAGGACGAGTCGCTGCGCGTCGCGTTGTTTCGTTTCGTCGACGTCTTGCCGAGTCTGGATTCGTCGACGGAAATCGGTCGCCATCTCGAGGAATACTTTGCCCGTGTCGATCACGCGCTCGGCGGCCTGGCTCTATTAGCGCAGGCGCTGCACGCAGGTACGCTGGTGGCGCCCGTGGTCCGGCGCAATGTGGTGAAGCTCGCGCGCCGGTTTATCGCCGAGGAAAGCGGCGATCACCTGATCAAGGCGATCGCTGCTCTCAGGAAGGAACCAGCGGCTTTTACGCTGGATGCGGTCGGCGAGGCGACGGTAAGCGACAACGAAGCGGCGGCGATGCAGCAGCGCTATCTCGACTTGCTCCGGCGCTTATGCGCAGTGAGCGAGCGCTGGCCCAGTTGCGCTCAAATCGACGAATCCGAGAACGGCAAAATTTCCCGGGTGAATCTCTCGGTCAAGCTCTCTTCGCTGTGCGCGCGTTTCGACCCGCTCGACCCAAGCACGGCAGCAACGGTGCGGCGCCGATTGCGCGAATTGCTGCGCGAAGCCGCGAAGGTGAAAGCGGCGATCACCGTGGACATGGAACAATACGCTTTCAAAGAACTGACCCTCGCGATCTTTCAGAATGTGTTGGCGGAAAGCGAATTTCGCGACGGTCCGCACGCGGCCATCGCGCTCCAAGCTTATTTGCGTGATAGCGAAAACGACGTGCGCGGGCTGATCACCTGGGCGCGCGAGCACCAGCGGAGAGTCGGAGTGCGACTGGTGAAGGGCGCCTATTGGGACAGCGAAATTGCCTGGGCGGAGCAAAAAGGCTGGCCGATTCCGGTTTTTCTGGAAAAGGCGGAAACCGATGCCAGCTACGAGCGGCTCAGCCGAATTCTACTCGAGGCCCGAGACGTCATCGATTCCGCCTTCGGCAGTCATAACCTGCGGAGCTTGGCGCATGCGATCACGACGGCGAAACGGTTCGGCATTCCCGCCAGCGGATACGAAATTCAAATGCTCTATGGCATGGCCGAGCCGGTGCGCCAGGCCATTATCGCCAATGGCCAGCGCGTGCGGGTTTATCTTCCGGTGGGCGAGTTGCTGCCGGGGATTTCATACCTGATTCGCCGGCTGATGGAGAATACTTCGAACACATCCTTCCTGCGCCAGACCTATGCGGATCGGAAAGATATTAGCCGTCTGATTCAACCGCCGATAGCGACCGAATTACCAAGCAGACGGAGACAAACTCCCGCGCGGTCCGAAGGCAGCGACCGGCGAGAATTTCGCAATGAGCCACTCATCGATTTTTCGCGGCGGGAAAATCGCGAGCGCTTCGGCCAGGCACTTCAAAAAGTACGCGAGCAATTCAACGATCACGCGGACCAACGGGCCGATAGTCAAACACTCGCATCGCTCAATCCCGCCAATCCCGGCGAAATAATCGGTCGAGTGCGGATCGCGACGAGCAGCGATGTAGAAAGCGCGATCGAAACCGCCGCGCACTTTTTTCCGCTCTGGCGTGGCAAGGGCGCCCCCGAGCGCGCGAGATTTCTTTTCGCCGCCGCCGAGAAAATGCGGCAGCGACGCTGGGAACTCGCCGCATGGGAAGTTTTCGAAGTGGGGAAAAGCTGGCGTGAAGCGGACGCGGATGTGGCCGAGGCGATCGATTATCTTGAATATTACGGCCGCCAGATGTTGCATCTGGCTGCGCCGCGCGAAACGCAACGGCTGCAGAGCGAAAGCAACGTCTATTTATACGAGCCGCGCGGGCTCGCGGCGATTATCGCGCCGTGGAATTTTCCTTTGGCGATCCTTACCGGGATGACGGCGGCGGCATTGGTGGGCGGTAACTGCGCTCTGGTGAAGCCGGCGGAGCAGTCGCCGATTATGGCGCTGCGCCTGCTGGAAGTCTTGCGCGAAGCCGAAATACCACCGCAGGCTTGCCAACTGCTCCAAGGTGGCGGTGAAATCGGCGCGTCATTGGTACGCGCGCCGCGCATTCATCTGATCGCTTTCACGGGCTCGCGTGA